>JASEHI010000129.1 GCA_030018695.1 Anaerolineales bacterium | reverse complement strand
GCGCCATCATCTTCTTATATCGCCACGTCCTTCAAATAGACATCGCCCTCCCCTCCGACATCTTCCGCGCCGAAAAATCCGAAACCCTGCCTGTTGTCCTCACCCATCAGGAAGCCATGTCCGTCATCAACAAAATGACAGGCGTTACACAACTCATGGCAAAGATCCTCTACGGCAGCGGCCTGCGCCTGATGGAATGTCTGCGCCCGAATGGGTTGCCCAAAAATAGGCTTCGTCTGGCTGCACGGTCTTGATGGTCTCCTCAATCGCATAGCCCTCCCTCGAGGCACCATGAAAATCCATCATCCAGAGACGGATTTTCAACGTTGTGCGACCACGCCTGCGGATCGCCCTTTTTGTTATTCTGCACCCTAGATATCCACCTTTGTCACGGGAATCCCCAAAGCCCCGCTTTTTGTTTGGCGAGACGCGACCCTTGACCGGTATTTTCCCCCATGATAAACTTGACCCATCTTCAAAGAAAGGAGGCGCACTTCATGGCAGAAAGCTCGTTTTCAAGTCTTCGCACCGATGCCGCCAGCGGTATCTTTGTGCATCCGCGGAGTGCGCCTGCTCGCCGGTAAGTTTCACTATCCAACTTATTGCGGCCACGGTGCGCTCCCGCCCGTGGCCGTTTTTTATCACTTGCGCGGCCATGGGCGAATCCCGTGGCCGTTTTGTTGGTAGTGGCTACTTTGTAAGTGATGAACGCTCGCGTGGTCAGCACGGGTTCAGGATTGGCGCTTTTCAACGCGAATATCGCAAATGAACGAATTTCGCGAATAATTTTTTAAAATTAGCGGCATTCGCCTATTCGCGTAATTCGCGTTAAAAAACCATCACTTCATTTAGGCCACTACCCGATTTAGAACTGGAGAATGACATGACTACACAATCGAAGCAAGAGAACATCATTTTGCCTGAGGCTCCGGCCATCCCCGGCCTGACCTTGCGCGGCTTCCGCGGCGAGGTGGACTTCCCGCTCATGCTGGCCGTCATCCATGGCAGCAAAGACGAGGACGGCATCCAGCGCGCCGATACCCTGGCGGAGGTCAAGAACAATTACCAGCACCTGCTCAATTGCGACCCCTACCGGGATATGCTCTTCGCCGAAATGAACGGCCAGGTGATCGCCTACAACCGCGTTTTCTGGGAACAACTGGAAGATAAAACCCGCCTCTACAATCTCTTTGGCTTTTTGCTGCCCCAATGGCGGCGGAAAAAGATCGGCGCAGCCATGTTGCGCCACGCCGAGCGACATCTGCGCGAGATCGCGGCCGGCCATCCACAGGATGGGGAGCGTTTCTTCCAGTCCTTCGCGGCGGATACCGAGAAGGGTGCGCTGGCTTTATTGGGGTGCCAGGGTTACACGCCGATCCGCTATGAGATTGACATGCGGCGCGACCTGAGCGGGCCTTTCCCGGAGACGCCCATGCCCGAGGGGCTGGAAGTACGCCCGGTCGAAGAGGCGCACATCTGGCCGATCTTCGACGCCATGAACGAAGCCTTTCGCGACCATTGGAGCTACCGCCAGCAGACGCGGGAAGAATTCGAAGGCTGGATGAAAAGCCCGACCTTCAAGCCCGAACTCTGGAAGGTGGCCTGGGAAAGCGATCAGGTTGCCGGTATGGTGATGAACTTCCTCAACCCGGTCGAGAACGAAGAATACAAGCGCAAGCGCGGCTACACCGAGGGCATCTGCGTCCGCCGCGCGTGGCGCAAACGCGGACTGGCGCGGTCGCTTATCGTGCAAAGTATGAAGATGTTCAAAGAGATGGGCATGACCGAGACCGCGCACGGCGTGGACGCCCAGAACCTGAGCGGCGCGCTGCGCCTCTATCAAAGCGTTGGCTATCGCCAAGTCAAGCAGCGCACGATTTTCCGCAAACCGATGGAATAAGGAATTTGTCCCGGAGTAGAATCAGTGTACAATCACTGAAGCATGACAAACGAGGACGGACGATTGACAGTCGTCCGTCGTCCATCGCTTTTTACATAAAGGAGAGACTTCAATGAACCTGCGTTGCTCTTACTGCCAGACCATGTTCGCGTTGAGCCGCGATACCATCCTTCCCGCTCTCGAGCAGATGGAGGATGAGGGCTTGAATCACTATGACGCCCACTGCCCGAAATGCCGCCGCGCCAACAGCATGTCCCGCGAGCGGTTGGAGAAGGCCTATCCCCTCTGGCGGGAGGCGCTCAAGGAAATGCAAGAACAGGCTGCTCAAACCGCGAAGGAGCCAGCCGAGGTTGAGGCTAAACCCGTCGCAGCGAAAGCCTCAGCCGAGGGTGAGGCAGCCGAAAAGCCAGCCACTGCCGGGACCAAGACGAAATGACCATACCCCTGCCGGGCGCTTTCCGCGCCGTGTATTTTGACCTGGGCGGCGTCATCGTCCGCACCGGGGACCGTGAGCCGCGCACGAAACTGGCCGAACGTCTCGGCATGAGCTATGACGAACTGGACAAAGCCGTCTTCGAGAACGAGTCCAGCGCCCGCGCCAGCCTCGGCGCGATCAGCACGGAAGAGCACTGGGCGGCCGTCGTCCAACGCCTGGGCCTGCCGCCCGCGCAAGCCGATATCATGCGGCATGAATTCTTCGCCGGCGACATCCCGGACCTCGGCCTGATCGCCTTCATCCGCTCGCTGCGCCCGAAGTATCGCACCGGGCTGATCAGCAATGCCTGGCCGGATATGCGCGCTTTCCTCGTCAGCCAGAACATCGCCGACGCCTTCGACGAATTGATCATCTCGGCTGAGGTTGGCATTGCCAAGCCGGATGCCCGCATTTACCAGCTTGCGCTGGAAAAGCTGGGCGTCGCCCCCACCGAAGCTGTTTTCGTGGATGACTTCGCCAGGAACATCGCCGGGGCGCGCGCAGTCGGTATGTACGCCATACAATTCACCCAGCCGGATGAAACGCTGGAGGAACTAAAACAACTTCTGAACAATGACGGATGAACACCACCTGACAGATCATCGGGAATGACCACTCAGGTGATGTCACTTCAGTGGTTTATTGCATCGAATTTTCGCGAATTGCCCGAAGAAAATTCGTGACATCGTACCCGAAGGGTAAATTCGGGCAATTCGATGCAAAGAAAGTTATGAAACTCCTGCAGGTTTTCCTCGCGCAATTCGTTCAAGTCCGCAAGCTCAACCGTCCGGCGAAGTTTTTCCTGCTGGCTATACTACTCGACGGCTTCCTCTTCAGCGGCTGGAACCTGTTCTTCAATTTATTCATCCTGGAAGCCGGGTTCAGCCGCGAGTTCCTGGGTTTGATCAATGCCATGCCGTCCATCGCCGCGCTGATCTTTGGCTTCCCGATGGGCCTGCTCTCCGACCGGATCGGGCGCAAGCGAGCCATGATACTGGGCTTCACGATTGCCAACGTGGCTATTATCACGATGGTCAGCGTGCGCCAGCCGTTGCTCATGCTGGCAATGGCCTTCATTTGGGGCGTCAGCGGCCAGTTATATATCCTGAGCCATGCGCCCTTCATGATGAAGGTCTCGGATGATACCAACCGCGACTTGTTGTTCAGCGCCAGTTTTGGTGTCTTCCCGCTGGCCAGTACGCTGGGCAACGCGGTCGCCGGTTTGCTTCCCGGCCTGTTCGGTCGCTTGTTTGGAGGGGCTGATAACGGCGCGCTGGCGTATCAGGCTGTCTTGCTCGTCAGCGCCATCTCGAGCTACCTGGTGCTGGTACCGATCGCCTTCATTCGTGAGCCGCAGACTCGCTTGGAGGCCGAGCGAGCTGTGACACCCAAGGCGCCCCGCCAGTCGGTCTGGAATGTCCTGAAACGTCCCCTGACCCTCAAGTTGGCGCTGCCCAACCTGATCACCGGACTTGGCGCGGCGATGCTCATCCCGTACATGAACGTCTTCTTCACCGAACGCCACCACCTGAGCGACCAGAATCTCGGACTGTTGTTCAGCCTCGCCTCGCTGCTGATCGGCCTGGCTGCTTTCATCGGGCCGCGGCTGGTCGGCAACCTGGGAGGCAAGATCCGCATGATCGTGCTGGTTCAGTCTGCCAGTTTGGTCTTCCTGCTGGTGCTGGGTTTCTCCCACCTGGTCTGGCTGGCGGTGATCGGCTTTCTGGTGCGCGGCACGCTGATGAATATGGCCGCGCCGCTCTTCGATGCCTTTGCCATGGAGCAGACCTCCGAGGCCGAGCAGGGCGCGCTCAACAGCATCCGCGCCTGGGCCTGGAATGTCGGCTGGGCGGTCGGCCCGTACATCTCCGGCGTGGTGCAACAGAGATGGGGGTTCACGCCGTTGTTCATCAATACGGCGGTTTTGTACGGGATAGCGATTGGCCTGACGTGGATTTTCTTCCGCCCGAAGGCGCGGCGGGACCTCGAACCTGTTACCGTTTAACAACATTTATTGCGGAAATAGACAGACCTATATTCCCCTCGCCAGCATTTCACCCGTGGATGCATTCCACCCATCCGTGTACCTTGATATTTTATGTGTGAAAATTTCCAAAATAACGGTCAACTTCATCACGCAATTCAATACCCACTCTTTCAAAACAATTTAATAACTCTTCGTAAGAGCCATCACCGCCCAAGAAATCCCAAAATTCTTCAGCAACCTTCAATTCATGAGGTAAGTCTAACATTCCTTTTAGAGTCCATCTCTGATATAGTTCTGGTTCATAGGGATTGTACGGAATAGCAACAAGAGTGTGTATTTCGGCTTTTGGCCTTTGCGCCAACTTAATGGCACACCACTCTAACAATGTTCTCTTATGGTCTTTAAAGCTGCTTAGGTTAGGCTTTACTGTCT
>JASEHI010000128.1 GCA_030018695.1 Anaerolineales bacterium | reverse complement strand
TTCTGCCTCAGCCACCGGTTATTCTTCCGCCTATTGGACCAATGCTAATACCTGTACCTCTACCGCTAACAATAGTTTAGCGGTTGACGTCTCCTCTGGCGGCTCAACTTAATACAGCTCCCGCCGCCGTCCTTCGCTAAGCATCCCCGTGGGACGCCGCCGAGGCTTGCCCTGAGCTGTCAGGTTGCTCTCTTCAATCATACCCTACCTCCAGACTGGCTCTCACCCCTCGAAGTCCGCGTGCGTACTATCCCCAAACAACCATCCAAGTCCGCGCGAGACTTGCTGTATAATAAGAATGTCGAACATTCTGCGATATTCCCGAGGAAAATCCAATGATGATCCCAAGAATTTTAGTAGTGCGTCCGCTGGACAACTATAGAATCTGGCTCAAATTTGCCGATCAGTCTGCTGGCAACGTTGACCTTTCCCACCTCGCTGGCAAAGGCGTTTTCGCATCCTGGAACAACTACGAGAATTTCAAAAAAGTTACTATTGAAAATGGCAGACGGCTCGTTTGGCCAGACGAAATTGACATTGATGCGGATTCGCTCTACCTGAAACTGACGGGCAAAACACCCGAGGAACTATTCCCTGCCCTCAAGGAAGAGTACGTCCATGCCTGAGATGTGCCGAGCAGTCTCTCCTCGCGCACATTGGGATTGGTGATCGAATGGGCATCCTTGCATCGGGAGGAACTGCTTCACGATTGGGAACTTGCCAGAAAACAGAAGAAGCCCGAAAAGATTCAGCCATTGAAATAATGCCGCTCGTTCTCCTCACCCACACTCTCCCCAACGATTGGATTGCCTCCCTGAAGGGCAAGGTGCATGCTGTCGCAGGCCCGTTGGATGCCAGATGCCTGGCCCCGAACTGGAAGCGCACCTCGGCGAGGCCGAAGGCCTTTTCTGTTTGTTGACCATTCCGGTGCGCAAGGAACTGCTCGACCTGGCGCCGCGCCTACGTGCCGTTGGAAGCCACGGAGACGCGGGTGGTGACGCCAACACACCTATAGCCCCAGGGCAAGCCGTAGTCGGGCGCGGGTGTTTACCGCCGTGCATTGCCCTTTCATTTCTTCCTACTTGAACTCATTCAGCCAACGTATTTGGTTCTTCAATTCATCGGCTGATAGCGTGTTCAGCAGACGCAGCAGACGCCGTCGCAGAATAAGCACAGGTTCTTCAGTCGAAAGAATGATGCCCCAATGTTCCTTGCCCTCTGCAATGTACTGGTCGTGAAGCGGCGCGAAGTGTTTGTGGTTAATTGAGACGATGGCTCTCTGTTGCGAGACAGCAAATGCTAACTGAACATCGTCGTCTTCGTCCACCATTCCCAACTCAAGCGTGGAAGTGACGTCAAAACCGAGTTTGCGTAACTGCTCCGCAAGATGCCAAGAAATATGCTCGTTGAGATAGAGTCTAGGCGGTGGCATAGACTGGATGTTCCTGTTGCCAACATTCGTAACTGTTTTCTTCGCGCACGCGGTCAATTTCTGCTTTGTGGTCGCGGTAATACGCAAGCGCGCTAAAAACTGCCGCTGGATTCAAGTAGTCCCACTCTGCCAGGATGTCTTCGACAGACATTCCCACCTTGTAGTAATAGCCGACGATGTGCCACACGGCTATCCGCGTGCCTTCGATGATGGCTTCTCCGCCTAAAACGCCATCAACTCTTACGATGTGCGGGTATTCAGTTTGTTGAATGACTTTGGTTTTCGTACTCATGGCGCGCCTTCCTTTCAAATCCGATTATATCCTCACCCAGACGCAGTTGCAAGCGTGCTTCAGGATGGAAGGGCATGGCGGTAAACGCTCGCACTACGAGTGATTTGTTGAGCAAAGCCAACTTATGCGCTCTGAGGACCGAGCGATACCTCAGACCCGTTTTCGCAAAGGATGGATGTTTCTCTATCTCTGATGGAATAAACGCCTTCTTCTTCGGCGTCCAGCCAGTTGAAGCTCCCTCCCTCCATGACGAGTTTCATGAGCTCTTGGGTGGGAATTTCATCGGAGAGAACACGATAACTCTGCAACTTTCGGCGTGCAATCACAAAAGCCGCGAAAGTTTCAACCTCGGCTCGTTCTCGAGGGGTCATGTTTTCGAGTAATCTGGGCAACATGTTCCTTTCTCCTTTCATGCCTCCACTCCATATCGTTCGATGGTGTGCCAGCGCTCCCCCATTTTACCATCCTCTACCATTTTGGCTCATGTGTAAAGAGTCAGCCTGCATTGCCCATTGACCTCCGACCGAGTAGGCGCTGCCCTGAGTTCGTCGAAGGGTGCTGCGCAGACGCGTGGCTTGATCAACGAGACTGTTTTACAAGAGATGAAGCCGACCGCGATCCTGGTCAACGCGGCGCGCGGCGCGGTGGTGGATACCGCCGCGCTGACCCGCGCCCTGGCCGAGGGCTGGATCGCGGCTGTCGCGCTGGATGTCACCGACCCAGAGCCGCTGCCGCCAGATCATCCCTTGTATTCACTGCCGAATTGCCTGATCGTTCCCCACATCGGCTCGGCGACGCGCGGCACGCGCAAACGCATGGCTGAAATGGCCTGCGAAAACCTGCTCGCCGGCCTGGAAGGGCGGAGGTTGCCGTATTGTGTGAACCCGCAGGTTTATCAAGCAAAGTGACCAGTGCTTACTGAACACTGGTCACTGATAACTGATAACTGATGACTGATGACTGATTACTGCTGCTGCCCGCAGTTGGGGCAGAATTTTTCTCCCTTGGTGAGCACATAACCGCATTTGGCACAGGTAGAGGGTTGCATATTGCCCAGCGGCGCGCCGCAGGCGACGCAGCTCGCCTCGCCGACCGGGTTGGCCGCGCCGCAATATTCGCAGGTCAGGCGGCTCAAGCGCTCGGAAAGTTGGTGGCTGGCGCCTTTCGCGCGAACTTCCCGGGCAATGATCTCCCACACTTTCTCGTTCAATTGCAGGTTTTGGATGTCCTGGGCGATATCGTCCAAGCGGCCAAGCAGGTTCAGGGGATTGATGATCGCCGCGATGGCAGTCTGTCCCAGGCTGGCAGCCACGCCCATCCATTGTTGCTGGCCTATTTGCACGGTCACGCCATCCTCGATCTGTTGAATGTTGACCGCCAGCGCAGTCTGCCCGCCGGAGCGGGAAAACTGCGAGGTGGCAATCTGGACAGTGAGATTTTTGCTCTCACCTAATATCTGAGCGCGCAGGTTGCCCTGGTTGAACTCTGCCAGCAAGGCCTGGGTCACATCAGCAGGAGTGATATTTCCGTGGAAGACGCGTTGTTCCATAAGCTTTTTCGATTATAATCATTTTGCGATTTCAGGTAGTCTCAGTACTTCACGAAACCAGTGCCATTGCGAGGTGGCGTTCTTCCGCTGAAGCAATCTCACAGACGGGAATCTGGCAGAATTTCGCATGAAAACAGGAGATTGCTTCGCTCCGCTCGCAATGACAGTTGAAAGATGTACGAATTATAACAGCAGAAAGTTTCTAATCATGCGTTCCTGGACAAAACTCTTCCTGGTTCTTACTATACTTGCCGGCGCTGCCGGTTTGTTTTTCTTCGCGCCGGGATCCGAGACGGTTGCCGCGCAGCAGCCGACTGGATCCATTGCAACCGTTACCGGTACACCCTCCGGGCCGATGATCACGGTCACATACCCGGAACAAATCAACGTCCGCGCCGGCCCGCATTCGGTCTATTATCCTGCCGTCGGCGTTTTGCTGCCCGGCGAACAAGCCCCGGCCTTGGGCCGCAGCCCGGGTGGGGAATGGATCCAGATTAAATATCCAGGCGTTCAGGGAGGCATCGGCTGGGTGTACGCGCCTTTAGTTGGCCTTTCACCGGGCTTTTTACCGATCATCGAGCCGCCGCCGACCGCCACGCCGCGCACGACGCCCACGATTGACCCGACCCTGGCGGCTGCATTTTCCATTCCGACCACGCCGACGCGCCTGCCTACTTTCACACCACCTCCCCCGCTCGTCATTCCAACCTTCTCACCCGCGGGAAGCGGCGGAGGGAGTGTACCGATGGGTCTGGTCATTTTCGGAATGGCATTCATTGGAGTCTTTGTCGCCATTATCGCCTTCTTGCGAGGGCGATGAACGGCTCACAAAAAAAGAGGCCGGAGTTCATCCGGCCTCTTCTCGCCTTGTTATCACTCTAACCGCAACTGCCGCCCTCACAAGCACATGCAGGTTCGACGTTTGGGTTGTTGACCACAAAGCCTTTACCGCGTTCGTCATCTACAAAATCAATTGTTGCGCCGCGCAAATATTGGATCGAGATATCATCCACCAATACCTTTATCCCATCCGTTGTGGAAGAAATGTCGGTCTCATTTGGTTTGTTATCTAGTGCCATGCCGTATTGCAAGCCTGAACAGGACCGACCGGCTACGTAGACCCGGAAAGCGTATTCGTCCTCCAGATTGCGTTGGGCGAACAAGTCGCGCACTGCCTGAACGGCAGCAGGTGATAGATGTATTACATCCGTTTCGATTTGGGTTAACATGCTTACTCCTATTTTGCCAGCAAATTCGACACATGGTATCAGGGTTAGTTGGATTTGTCAACGAGGTCGCGTCAGGTCGGGTAGGCCGCTTGCGAATTCCCTCCCGCCCGTATATAATCCCGCCTACACATTGGATTGTGAAGACCTCCAGCGGCAAGACCGCCCGTTCCGCTAATCGGGATAAATTTTTGACCGAGATACAACACACGGGGCAGGTTTATTAATCCCCCCTTTGCTTTCCGTAACGCGGAATTCATTCCGCAATCAAAGGGCGATATCGCGAAGCATATCGCGC
>JASEHI010000127.1 GCA_030018695.1 Anaerolineales bacterium | reverse complement strand
GTGGCGATTTCAATGAGAAAGCCGCGGCGATTGTCGCAGGCAATGCCCAGCGTCAGGCCATCCGGGGAATAGACCACATCCTGCACCACGGAGAAGGGGCCGGTGATCGTCAGGCGTTTTTCGAGCGTCAGGCTGGGATTGGTCTTCGTGATGGCGTACAGGTAAACCTGGGTGTACGAGCCGACCGCCAGGTCCTTTCCATCCGGCGAGAAGGCCACCGACTGCATCAGGGTGCCGTCGTAGATATAGGCCAGGGCGCGCAACGTCTGGGTATCGTAGACGTACACGCCGACGCCCACCGCGACAGCCAGCATCGAGTTATCCGGCGAGGTGGCGATATCGGTGATGCGCCCCTTGTTGAACATAGCGACCTGTTGGAGATCGCCGATATTCTCAGCCGAAATCTGCGTGCATGCTTCCAGGCATTCCGGTTGTGTGACGATGGGAGGGGAGACTATTGCCTGCGTTTCTTGAGGTTTTGGGGAGGTGACTGGGGGTGGGGTTTCTTTTTCTCCACCGCAGGCGCCGAGCAGCAATGCGAGCAAGAGAAAAGTTGCGAGAAACACAGATAACTGTTTGGTTTTCATTTCGACCTCCTGTTTTGCAATTTTCTGTGGGCGGCTTTCATAGGAGCATATTGCGAACGGTGAAGGTGGCGCGCAGCCTAAACACAGTTGTGCCAAATGGCAGGGAGTTCTTCATACATAGGGTAAGAGCGATCACCCTAAGGGCGCCTGCCAATACTATACTCTTTTTTTCCGCTCGAATGCAATATGTTGAGGTTGATCTTCGGACGTGGCAATCCTTAGCCACGGATTTCATGGATTCTCACAGAGAAAAGCTAAAATCCGTGTAAATCTGTGCTAATCTGTGGCCGAAAACAAGCCGGTGGCAGGTATGTTAGAACTTATGTCTGAACACCAAGCACTATGGTATATTAACGGAGTAGCATGATATTTCGCGTCTTTTTAGCGCGTCTCTAAAAAAAAGGTTCGACAAATGGCTTCTAATCACCCTTGCAACCCCGGCATGCCCCTCGACCTGGACTGGGTGCTGGCCGCGCACGTCAACCGCTCGGCGGTGGAGCGGCGCACGGCTATGCTGCCAGGGCGGCGCTCTATCAAGAAGGACTGGCAGGCCGCCTGGCTGCTGCGCGCCGTCACCTGCATTGACCTGACCACGCTCTCCGGCGACGACACGCCCGGGCGCGTCAAACGCCTGTGCGCCAAGGCGCGGCAGCCCATCCGCGCGGATATGCTGGAGCGGCTGGGCGTGGCAGACGAGAAGATCACCGTCGGCGCGGTGTGCGTCTACCCGAACCGGGTCAAGGACGCGATCGAGGCGCTCAAAGGCACGGATATTCCCGTGGCTTCGGTGGCCACCGGCTTCCCCGCCGGGCAGACTCCCCTGCCCCAGCGCATCGCCGAGATCGAGCAAGCCATCGAGTCCGGGGCGCGCGAGATTGACGTGGTCATTTCCCGCAGCCACGTCCTGACCGGCGACTGGAAGTCGCTCTACAGCGAGATCAGGCAGTTCCGCCAGACCTGCGGCGAGGCGGCGCACATGAAGACCATCCTGGCCACCGGCGACCTCGGCACGCTCAAGCAGGTCCAGCAGGCCAGCCTGGTGGCGATGATGGCCGGGTCGGATTTCATCAAGACCTCCACCGGCAAGGAAGCGGTCAACGCCACGCTGGAAGTAAGCCTGGTGATGGTGCGCGCCATCCGCGAGTATTTCGAGCGCACCGGCTGCAAGGTCGGCTTCAAACCGGCGGGCGGGATCAACACCGCCAAGCAGGCGATGGTGTGGCAATCGTTGATGAAAGAAGAACTCGGCGACGAATGGCTGATGCCGGACCTGTTCCGCATCGGCGCATCCAGCCTGCTGACCGACCTCGAGCGGCAGTTGTATCACTACATCACCGGTCACTACGCGGCGAAACATCACATGCCGATGGGATAAAGGCTTTTACCACGAAGGACACGAAGAGGCACAAAGGAAAGCCAAAAACCTTTGCGATCTTGGCGTGCTTCGCGGTTCAGGTTCAGATGTCGGCATAGTTATAATGGTGAAAGTATGAAAGGAGTACAAAATGAATGCAGACACGCTCGCGCCACAGGAATTAGTCCGCAAGGCAGTTATCGAAGTGGCGCAACTGCCAGAAAAGGAATTGCTAATCGTTATTGAGATGGTGGACTCCCTCAAGAAACAACGCGCGCGCCCAAACCGCGAGTTGGCGGTAGAAATCGTAGCCCGCGCCAAAGCCCGCGCGTCGGAGATGAGCCATCTATCCCGTGCGGAAGTGATGGAAAAATTTAGCGCCACACTTGAAGCAATCCGCGCAGATGCCATCGCAAAAGGCACAGCCATTGAGGGGGAGTGGGAAGATGACTAATTCCATTCGCGCTGTGCTGGATACGAATGTTTTTGTCTCCTCTGCTTTGAGCAAGAACCCATCCAGCCCAACCCGCGAAGTGATTGACCGATGGAAACGCGGCGAGTTTATGTTGTTGATCTGCACATCGCTCGCAGATGAAGTTGCCGAAAAGTTATTGGATCACAGCGTTGACATTGAGAAAGTTGAAGCATTGGTTAAAACGCTGGCAAGTTTGGCCGAGTGGGTCGAAGTTCCCACCGAGAAGATCGAAGCCCTGCTCTCCGACCCCGATGACAACGTGGTTGTCGCCTGCGCGGTGGAAGGGAAAGCCAATTATCTGGTAACGTATGACCCACATTTTGATTCCCTGCAAGGCGAGTATCGCGGAATCAAAATCGTCAAAGCCATTCCGTTTTTGGAAGTTTTACGGAGTGAGTGAACAACCTGACAGATACGCGCCCTCCGATACTCAATCCTCCCTCCCCCCTCCCCCGCATGGACTCTCGCCCACCGCGGCGCGCGTGAAATGCTTCGGCGGGTTCAGAACACCGCCTGTCCAGATCTACGCCGCGAAACATCACATACCGATGGGTAGCGCTTTGTTGCAAGGAAAATGGTAGTATTACGAAAAGAAGAAAGGAAGTGACCTATGAATGCCAGTGTTGCAGATTCCGAAAAATTGTTGAGGCAGGTTATTACCAGTGTCGCCCAACTGCCTCCAAATGATTTGCTGGTTGTGTACGAAACGATCAGCGACTTGAAGCAGAAGGAAAGCGAGAAATCATCCCTGACTGCGGACGAGATACTGGCGCGCGCCAAAGCCCGCGCGGTCGAAATGAGAAACCTGTCACACGAGCAGATCGTTCAAAGGTTCATTGACGCGACTGAGCGAATCCGCGCTGAAGCAATCGCGAAAGGGACAGCCATCGAGGGGGAGTGGGAAAGTGACTAAACTCTTGCGCGCCGTGTTCGACACCAATGTTTTTGTTTCCGCGTCTTTGAGCAAGAACGCAAATAGCCCTACGCGCGAATTGAAGGAACGCTGGAAGAGAAACGAGTTTACGCTCCTGATTTGTGACCAGATCGCCAAGGAATTGATCGAGAAACTCAAGGAACGCGGCATTTCTCCTGAAGAGATCGTGGAACAAACATCCACTCTCGCAGCTTCGGCAGAGTGGATTGTTGTGCCAGAAGAAAAGATCGAGGCCCTGCTCTCCGACCCAGACGATAATGTGGTTGTCGCTTGCGCGGTGGAAGGCAGGGCAAATTACCTGGTGACGTATGATCCGCATTTTGATTCCCTGCAAGGCGAATATCGTGGAGTCAAGATCGTCAAAGCCATTCCGTTTTTGGAAGTGTTGCGAAGTAATTGAGGTACGCCGCAAAACGTCACATGCCGATGGGATAGAATAGTTATCGTAAAGGAAGCGAGAATATTATGGCTCTTGATACAGTTGAACGATTACTCAAACAATCAGAACTTCTGACACCCAATCAACAATTACTTCTTGCCGCCCGCCTGATTGAGAAGGTGAGACAAGTCAATAAGCCCATGACGGGCAAGGACTTACTCAAATCTGGTTTGGTTGGCATGTGGGCAGATCGGACTGACATTGGCGACAGTGCGACCTACGCTCGGAAACTTCGGGCACAGGCGCAAACCAGAAGGAAAACATCATGATTCTGCTCGATACCGATGTCATGGTGGATATTTTGCGCGGATACGAACCTGCCAAGGAATGGTTGAAGACCGCGCAGGAAATTGGCGTCCCTGGGTTGGTGGCAATGGAGTTATTACAGGGTTGTCAAAACGCGAGAGAACAAAGGCAACTGGAAAAGTCGCTATCAGCGTACCAACTCTTTTGGCCTGACGAAAATGGCTGTAACCGCGCTCTGGCAAGTTTCGCCTCCCATCGTTTGAGCGACAACATCGGCTTGCTGGATGCCTTGATTGCCGAAACCGCGATTGGCGTCAACGCTGAACTTGCGACCTTCAATGTCAAGCATTATCGTGTCTTGAAGGGATTGCGAAGTATGCAACCTTACGAGAAGTAATACAACCTGACAGGTTCCCTCACATGCCCAATCCTCCCTCACCACTTCCCCCGCACGGACTCTCGTCCGCCGCGGCGCGCATGAAATGCTTCGACGGGCTCAGCACACCGCCTGCCCAGGTCTGCGCCGCGAAATATCACATGCCGATGGGATGAGTCCTCGATGGTCGAGTAGGGCTGGGTGGTTTTCCCAGCCCGTATCGAGACCATCGTGTTACATGAACACAAATGGTTTCTTGTAACTGGTGGTCTCGATACGCTCCTTGGTCTCGATACGGGCGAGAAAAGCGCTCGCCCTACTCGACCAGCGATTGCAGAATGATATGAGGATTTCCATGGCATGGATGTATATTCTCGAATGCGCCGACGGTTCTTATTACGTCG
>JASEHI010000126.1 GCA_030018695.1 Anaerolineales bacterium | reverse complement strand
CTTGCCAATTCCAATGCCGCCAGCCCCCCGTAGGGAAATCGGTGTGTCAGGTCTTTGCGCGAGTCTATTTTGCGCTGGCGTTTTTCAACTTAATCACCAGTTTCAAGGCTTCATTGACAGCTTTTTCGTTTGGAAATGCCTTCGCGACTTCTGGCTCCAACAGCACGAGATTTGTCCCTGCGCGATAACGCGCCGCGTATTTACCACGTACCCCGCCTTTGAGCAGGGATGATAAAATACCTGCATGGGTACTCTCTATCTCGTCGCCACCCCGATCGGCAATCTGGATGACATCAGTCCGCGCGCTGTGCGCACTTTGCGCGAAGCGCGCCTCATCGCCGCCGAAGACACGCGCGTGACCCGTAAACTGCTGACCCATTTCGACATCCATACACCCCTGACCAGTTACTACGAGCATAACAAACTCAGCAAGCTGCAAGCGATCCTGGATGCCCTGGCCGAGGACGATGTGGCCCTGGTCTCGGACGCGGGTACGCCCGGCCTGAACGATCCCGGTTATGAGCTGGTGCGCGCCGCCCTGGAAGCTGGCTACAACGTCAGCCCGGTGCCGGGTCCGTCCGCGCCGGTGGCCGCCCTCACCGCTTCCGGCCTGCCGACCGATTCTTTTCTCTATCTTGGCTACCTGCCGCGCAAAGCCTCTGAGCGGCGCGAATTCGTAGGGCGAATTTCCAATTCGCCCCACACCTTGATCTTCCTCGAAACCCCGCACCGCCTGCTGGCTGCCCTTGCTGACCTCGAAGCCATCCTCGGCGACCGCCAGATCGCCATTGCCCGCGAGTTGACCAAAATCCATGAGGAAATCTGGCGCGGCACGATCCGCGCGGCGCGGGAGTATTTTGGCAAATATGAGCCGAGAGGCGAGTTTACACTTGTGGTTGATGGACGACGAATGACCGAGGAGGTTGGACGGTGGACGGAGGAGAAAATGGTGATTGCGATAAAAATCGGACTGAAGCTGGGCGAAGCGCCTTCGGTGCTGGCGAAGCAGTTGGCAGAAGAATCGGGTTGGAACAGGCGGGAAGTGTATAATTTGATTATCGCCGAAGGCCTACTCGGCGGAAGCCCCTAAAGGTCTTCAAGACCTTTAGGGGCTATCCTGAAGAAAGACTAAACTACTATGAATCTCGATGACTTTTCTTCCTTTGTAAAATTGGACCCCCAAAACATGCTCGGCGAGATTGACAACCTGCCTGGGCAACTGGAAAAGGCCTTCGGGCAGGGGCAAGCCCTGCCCCTACGGCGGAACTCGGGGTTCTCACGCGTGGTCATTGCCGGCATGGGCGGCTCGGCCATCGGCGCGGACTTGCTCGCCGCGTACCTCGCGCCAAGCTGTAAAATCCCCATCTTCGTCCACCGTGACTACGACCTGCCTGCATTTGCGCGCGGCCGCGAGACGCTGGTCATCGCCTCGTCGCATTCGGGCAACACCGAAGAGACGCTGGATTCCTTCGAGGCGGCGCTGAAAAATGGCTGCCGCGTGCTGGCTATCTCCACCGGCGGCGAACTGGCAAAACGGGCCGAAGCGGCGAAAGTTCCGCTGTGGCTGTTCGAACACAAGGGACAGCCGCGCGCCGCGGTCGGGTTTTCGTTCGGGCTGCTGCTGGCGACCTTTTCACGGTTGGGGCTGTTGGGTGAGCCGCTGGAGAGAACGGCTGACCCCACGGGGGTGCTTCGCGAAGCCGTTACTACGGCAATCGCCGCGATGAAGAAACAGCAAGAGACCTTGCGCGCCGAAGTGCCGGTGGCCCAGAACCCGGCCAAGCGCATGGCCGGTCAGTGGATGGGACGCTGGGTGAACGTCTTCGGCTCGGGTTTGCTGGCACCGGTCGCCAGGCGTTGGAAAGGTCAGATTAACGAACTCGCCAAGGCCGCAGCCGGTTTCGAGGCCTTGCCCGAAGCCGATCACAACGCCCTGGCCGGGTTGTCCAATCCCGAAGATGTCCTCAGCCGCACGTTCACCATCTTCCTGCGCGCGCCATCTGACCATCCCCGCAACCGCCTGCGCGCCGACCTGACGCGGCAGGCCTTCATGCTCGAGGGCCTGAACACCGATTTCTTCGACGCCCAGGGAGATTCACCCCTGGCGCACATCTGGACGGCGCTGCATTTTGGGGATTACACAGCTTATTATCTGGCGATGGCTTACGGTGTAGATCCCACCCCGGTCGAAACGCTGGAAAATTTCAAAGTAGCCATGAATGAGGCAAGATAAAAGGCTTTTATCGTTTATGGTAGCTCAAAGAGCTACCATTACCAGATTTGCAGCGCGATCACCCCTGCCAGCAGCCCCAGTGCCCCACCAGCGACAACATCCGAAACGTAATGCACCCCCATCGCCACGCGCGCCAGGCTGACCAGCGGCGCCCAAATCCAGAGTAGCAGCGCCAACCAGGAGGGGCCGAGACCGGTTGCCAGCACGGCGATAAAGATGGCGCGCGCGGCGTGCCCGGATGGGAAGGAATGTGGGTCCGTGTTACGGTACAGCGCGCCCCAGTCACCTTCCGGACGGCGGCGGCGGATTAAAAACTTGATCGGCAAGACGATCAAAGCCAGGGCAATGATGCTGACCAGCACGGTCAGCGCCCAGGGCTTCCAAAAGGCATCCCCGCGCCACCAGAGAAGCGCCAGCCCGCCCCACCAGAACCAGGAATCCCCAGAATGAGCCAGGATGGCAGCAATGGTGCGTAAAACGCCCGGACGCTCGGCCACCCGTAGTTGCGCGGACAGACGAGCGTCCAGTTCAAGCAGACGGCTCGGGTTCATTCGATGGTCTTCTTGGCTTTCGTTTCGACCGCTTTGGTCGCGGCTTTCTTTTGGGGTTTCTTCGCCGCCGGTTCTTTTATCGAGGAGGTCAACTTTGCAGCAGTTTTAGTCTTGCGTCGCATGGCTTTGGCCAGGTCTGCACGCAGCATCTCGAGCTGGTGCGGCTTGTCAATGTCCATGCCAACCTCGGCGTATGGACAAAGGATGCCGCGCCCGGTGATCTTCAGCCGCCTGGCGACTTTCTTGACGGCCTTCTCCAACGTCAACCGGCGCAGAAGCAGCAGGAAGAGCGTGTCGAAGCCAATCATGGCAGCCTGCTTGAGCGGGCTTTTGCGGGCGTTGGTGATCTGTTCCCAGATCCCGGGCTCGCCCGCGACCAGGCTGGCGCGTGCCATGTTCATGTCACCCCCGCAAACGTCCATGCCCTCCAGGTGGGTGTATGTCCGCTTCGAACCAGGGAAACGTTTTTCCATGACCTCGCGCGGGATGACGTTGTAATAAACATCCTCGTCCGTTTCCATCGCCGCGTTCACTACCCAGTCCACCATCTCACCCTTGATGGTCGGGATGTCGGAGGCGACGATCAATACGTGTTCGGCTTTTTTATTGATCTCCATGACCTTCTTGGCGCCGGCGCGGATATTGTCTAGCATCTTGCCCTGGTTGGGAATAAAGCAGAGGGTTTTCTTACAGGTAACGCCGCTTTTTTCGGTCAGACCGGTGATGACCACGTTCTCGATGGTTGTCGCTTCGCTCAAGGCATCCAGCACCCACTGGATCATTGGCTTGCCTGCCAGATCCAGCATGGCCTTGGGATGGCCCTGGGTATAGGGGTAGAGAGGTTCCTCCGGGTGCGGAATTCCGCCCGCAATCACAATGGCGTCCATAATTCCTCCTTCGATTTACCGCGGAAAGCGCGCACCGTCCCGGTGTCCTTCCGGGAGAGCACGCAGCGTTCAGTTCTCATCAAAGAGAAGACTCCGCGCTCTTTGCGTTCTCTGCGGTTAATTTAATTCCTGCAATGTCGGCTCGAATTTGAGTTTATCCAGCAGTTCGTTGTATTCTACTTGGGTCAGGACGCGCCCCTTGCCCGAGATGGCAACCAAGGCGGCTTCCATCATATTTGTGCCGAAGGAACGTCCCTCCAGCACCGGTGTGGTCGTGACCAGATACCTGACTCCGCACTTGCGGAACAGTTCCACGTCCTCTGGTGTGGTGGTGTTGGTCACCACGACCTTGCCCTGCATATCGTCCGGCATGTAGCGCTTGATGTAATGGCAATCGCCCGCCACCAGCGTGGCCCAGCGGAAATACTTGGGATATTTCGGCTTGCGTTCTTCCTGCTTCTCGCCGGTCGGATAGACCCAGTCGAAGGGCAGGCGTCCGGCAATGGGCATCAGAAGACCGGCCAGGGTCTTGAGCTGTTTTTCGCTGTGCAGCGGGATGGGAATGCTGAGCGAAAACATCAGGTCGCCGAAGACACACTCGTAGCCCGCGGTCACGAACGAGTGGGCCAGTCCCCAGCGGTCGGCGCCGGTCATGACGAAGGCTTTCTTGCCGCCGGCCTTCTCGATGTAATCGCCGAGTTTGGCCTCGACGAAGGGGGCGGCCTTGTTCTCCAGCGTGTTCTTCAGGCCGGTGCCGTCCACTACGGGCGTCTGTTTGACGAAGCGCACCATCGGCTGGACCGAGTAGAGCGGATACCACTTCTTATCCACCAACAGGCCCAGGTCCGCGCCGCCGACGCCGAAGGCATCCACTTTGCCGTCCAATTCCTGGTACATGCGGGCGGCGGCTTCCATGTCGCCATCTGTGCCGATACGTTCGATGCTGACCTTTTCGCCCAGCAAAACAACTTCCACCGCCTTATTGCGCTTGGAAGAACCCAGACTGATACTGACTGCTCGTTTCATCAGGTTGTTCTCCTCCGGATAGAATACGCTGCCAGTATACACCCAATTTGAAATTGTGAAAATGAGGACGCTGGCAAGGTGTTACAATCAGCACAACCCCAACCCGGAGAAAATGTTATGTCCCGTA
>JASEHI010000125.1 GCA_030018695.1 Anaerolineales bacterium | reverse complement strand
GGAATACTTGCCAGTTTCAAGGCTTGAAACTGCCCGCAGGGAAATCGGTGTGTCAAGAAAGAAGTGATTTTTTGTCATAATGGACTCTACTGCAAAAAGGTTGTTTTGGAAAAATCTACTGCATTGGCGTCCCACTTTGCTATCAAGAACAGCCTTCTACGGTGATTTTGTGCATGAAAAGCGAGCATTTCTGCCAGAAATGTCCCACTTTCAATAACGGTATACCCTTTTTGCAGAGGAGTCATAATTCGAAGCTATTATTGAAAGATTGCTGCCCAACGATTAAGGATTGATGTGGCGGGAGGGGCGAAAATCGAAGAAAGGGGACAACGCGCCACCGCATCAATCCCAGTTGAACTAAGCCGGTCCGGGGAGATCAATGGACTGCTTGGGGATTGTGTGGGCTGGCTGGTTCGAGGCAGGCCGCTGATACGATCCCAATATAGGCGATTATACAGGAAAAATGGTGAGAGGAGTCAATCCCGCAGTAAAAAAGTTTTCCTCATCAGGCAGGTAAGGATGTCCACTCATATAATGGACAGAGTCCGCAATTCCATACGGACTCTGTCTAGTCGTTGGATTAGGCGATTTCAAGCACCATCACGGCGACGGCGGCGTGAACTCAAGCAGCACCACTTCCTTGCCGCTGAGCAGGTCAATTTCCATGACCAGGCCAATACCAGGAGCATAAAACTTGTGTTCCTGTGAGTCTGCATCCAGCGAGGAGAAGTCGTAGGTCTTGACGACATTCTCGAACGCGCCGAAGGGGACGGTCACGCTTTCGCTCACGCTCAACACCTGTCCCATGTCTTCGGTCTCGCCGGCGTAATATTCCTGGCGATATTCTTCGTCCACGTGCGCGGACGGGTCAGCCCACATCATCACGCCCGGCAAGGCGCCGTCCACGCCCCACTCCCAGGAGCCGGCGTGGTTGTCCAGGACGCCATTCACGTAGTTGTCCACCTGCTCGCCGAGGTACCAGACGTTGCCGTCTTTGTCCTGCGCGTACCAGTCGTAGGCTTCTTCGACGACCTGGCCTTCCACAAAAACGAGATTGTGCACCACTGTAGCGGTGACACCGTTGACGATGCGCGTCTCGGCAAGGACTTCCATTTCATTGCGCTCGACAGTCCCACCTTCGAGCCGCGCCTCGTAGACCCACTTCGTGCCGGGGAGGAGCGGGAGATAGGGGTTGTTGATTTCGGATACGAAGTCCGCGGGGGTGAGGTTGACGGTGTAGGATTCTGTCGATGCAGGGGTGGGCACGCCGGCCATAGACTCGCCGGTCTCGAAGAAGCCCGAAACGAGCGTCTGATTGCCGCTTTCCTCAACCGCAAGAACTTCGAATTCATACGGCGTATTCGGTATCCAGAATTCATCCGGGATGGCAAGTCTGGTGGTGGACGCAGACAGATGGATATCCAGGTTGTCATGCGAAAAGCCGTTTGGGTCATTGGGCAGCAGACTTCGCACGATGACTTCGTAGGCTTTGATGGTCACTGGCTTACCAAATATCGTCTCTGTGACCGGTTCCCACGCCACCACCACCCCGCTTGGGACAATGATCTGGCTTTTGATGTCCGCTTCATCCGCCATTTCAAGCGGGAAAATCATTTTGGGTGGTTTGGGAATGTTATGGGTGAGGGTCGCCGCGCCGTGATAGCCAATGCCGTCGTAAGTCACGCCGCGGACGGCATATTGCCCTTCCGGGAAATTCCGCAGGTGGTCTTCGACGGAAACCTCGGTGTGCTCCGGTTCACGCGACTCGAAGAAGATGCCCGCCATGGTCAGGTCGGCGAGTTGATTCTGCGGCTTGACCGCCAGAATCTGGTTCCCGCTGGGGTCGTAGACGCACAACTCGGCGAAAGAGCTGCTGTCGAACATCCCGTGGACGCCTGTATCCCCGGCGGTGGAGTTATGCTCGAAATACAGATAGGTGGTGGGCATGGGGATGGTTTCACCTTCCGGCGCCTCGCAGGTGATGCGGTCACTGGTTGAAGGACTTCCAGCCTGCGCCCCGCAAGCGGATACCGCCAACGCCAACGCCATCAGGATCAAAATGGATTTGATTTTCATGATTTTCTCTCCTTATGAGAATTTGGATTTTGGCGACCTCTTGTCGCCGTTTGAGTTTCATTTTAGGATGTCGGGATGAAGCCTGGATGAAGCGAGGGTGGATATTGCTTCATGTAGGCGCAGGCGAATCAAAAGGCGGCGGTTTCCCGTCGCCTTTATGCAACATGAATCCCCATTCGGGGACGATGTGTTGCGGTACTCACCCACCAGCGTTGAGGATTTCGCCCGTGTTCGGATCCACCTGCACTTCCACGCCGTTGTCCAGTTCCACCTCCCAGGCGTCCACGCCGCCCTCGCGCTCGAACTCGACTTCACGCGCCTTTGCACCCGGATAGGCTTCCTCGGCGATGGCCTTGGCCTCGTTGGCGGTGATGGCGGCGTCCGCGGGAACGGGGGCATTGTCGCCCTCTTCGTTGGCCTTCTCGCCGTCATCTGGCGCGCCGACCTCCTCCGTTTCTCCATCGTCCGAACCCTGGGCATAGGCGCGATACGCCAGCGCGCCCACCGCGCCGACCACCAGCAGGGCGATCAGGCCAATGACTACAAAGCGTTTGATTTTCATGGTTTTGTCTCCTTTCTTTCTCTATTGTAGGAAACCAAGATGAAGTGACGATGAAGCGAAACTGGGGATTATTTCGGCAGGTGGACGGTGAACCTCGTCCCCTTGCCCGCCTCGCTCTGGACCTCGAGCCTGCCGCGGTGACCCTGGACGATCTGCGCGGCGATGGCGAGTCCCAGCCCCGCGCCGCGCGACGAGCGCGACGCGTCGACGCGGTAGAAACGCTCGAAGATGTGCGGCAAATGTTCCGCAGGGATGCCGATGCCCGTGTCCGCGATCTCGACGACAGCATCCCCTTCTTCCTCGCCCGCGGAGACAATGATTCCGCCGCGCTCAGTGTACTTGATGGCGTTGTCGAGCAGGTTGACGAAGAGACGGATCAAAGCGTCGGGGTCGGCAAAAAGCCGAATGGACGGAGGCCGCTCAAAAGTCAGGCTGAGGCGTTTGGCTTCCGCCAGCGGACGGAGTGAGTCGGTCAAGTCTGCCAGCAGGAGAGTCAAGTCAATCTCATCCTCCTGCAATTTCAAGTTGCCTTCGCCGCGCGCCAAAATCAATAGGCCTTCCACCAGGTTTTGCAGGCGGTCGGCTTCTTCAGAAATATCGTCCAGCGCCTGGCGATATTCGGCGGCGGGACGTTCGCCCGCGCGCATGAAATCGAGGATGGTCTGCATAGCGGTGAGGGGTGTGCGGAGTTCGTGCGAGGCGTCGGCGGTGAACTGGCGCTCGCGGGCGAAACCGTTTTCGATGCGCGCCAGCATGTCGTCGAAGGTGTCCGCGAGGCGGCTGACCTCATCGCCGTGATCGGGCAGGTTGAGGCGGGCGGAGAGGTCTTCGGCGGAGATGCGGCGGGCGGTGGCTGTGATTTTGTCAATGGGCGCGAGGGCGCGCGCGGCGAGGAAGTAGCCTGCGAATCCCGCCAGCAGGGAGAGCGCGCCGACGCCGACGAGCAGCGCGGTGCGGAGGCGGTCGAGGGAATCTTCGGCGTTCGCCAGGCTTTGCGCGGTTTGCACCCAACCGATGATTTGGTTGTTTTCGAGGATGGGGATGGTGTAGACGCGGATGCGATCCACCTCGTTCGCTTCGGGGATGGTGTGGAATGCGGGCTGGGTGGGGAGGGGAACGGGGAGGGGTTCGTGACTGAACAATCCAATTGCTTGCAGGACTTCGCCGTTCGAGGCGAGGACGCGCAAGGTCAGGCCGCGTTCCGCCAACGCGATGAACTCAACCAGGTCGGGCGCGTTCGGGTCGGGGAGCGGCATGAGGATACTGCCGTCGTCTTCGTATAAAGCGGCGAGGACTTGCTCCGCGCCGAGCATGAGCGCGTCGTCCACCGCGTTGTAGGCGGAGCGATGTTGGGAAACATAAACGTAGCCCCCGAAGGCGGAGAGGAACGCCAGGATGAGGACGGTCAGCCAGAGGGCGAAACGGGCACGCAGGGTTCTAATCGGATTCATGGAGCGAGAGTCGGTAACCCACGCCGCGCACGGTGTGGATGAGTTTTTGCTCGAAGGGGTCGTCCAGTTTGCGGCGCAGGTTGCGGATGTACACGTCCACTACATTGGACTGGTTGAACGAGTCGTAGTTCCAGACGTGCTCGGCGATCTGTGTGCGGGTCAACACGCGCTCGGGTTCGCGCAACAGACATTCCAGCACGGCGAATTCCTTGGCAGCGAGTTCGATCCGTTGGTCGCCGCGCCGCACTTCGCGGGTGCGTGTGTCGAGGCGGAGGTCGGCGAATGAGAGGATGGGGGATTTGGGCTGGTCGCCCGCGCGACGTGTCTGGGCGCGGATACGGGCGAGCAGTTCCTTCATGGCGAAGGGCTTGACCAGATAATCGTCCGCGCCCGCGTCCAGGCCGTTGACGCGATCGTCCACCGCGTCGCGGGCGGTGAGCATCAGCACGGGTGTGCGGTCGCCGCGTCCGCGCAGTTCGCGGCAGACGGCGAGGCCGTCCATGACGGGGAGCAGGATGTCGAGGAGGATGAGGTCGTAGGTTGTTGCTTCCGCCCAGTCGAGGGCGTCGCGTCCGTTGAAGACCGCGTCCACGGCGTAGCCTGCCTCCTCCAGCCCGCGCTTGACGTAGGCGGAGATCTTGTGTTCGTCTTCGACGAGGAGGATTCGCATACCTTCAGTATATGATGAAAATATGAAGCCCGGATGAAGTGTGCACTTGGAAGAGAATGCGTCCGCTAGAGGTCGGGTAAGGAGGCGGCATTGCTGCCGCCCCCTCCCCTAAGCTTATTTTCCGCACTTTAACAACTGAATAGAGGATTGAAGTAGATAGAGCGCCCCTTTTGTGCTAATGTATGGGGTAAGACAATTTCCAAACGTAGCAGGAGCGCTCCCCATGCACAATACCACACTCTCTCGTCGTCGGCAAGCTCTGGTCTGGTTGC
>JASEHI010000124.1 GCA_030018695.1 Anaerolineales bacterium | reverse complement strand
CGATATCGCGAAGCATATCGCGCTACCGAGTAGGTGCTGCGCACAAAATCTTCGCAGCCCTCGCTTTGCGAGGGCTGTTATTGTTGTTTTACCGCTTAACCGGTTGGCAGGCGATTTACCAACGTGCGATTTAGGATATCTTCCTGCTCCCTTGAGCTAGACACTTTGGTCTTCTTTGTTTTCACGCCTCGCTTGCTTTCGGCGCGCTGCATGGCTTCCTGCCAGGCGATTTCCATGGCGGTTGGGTCAGGCGTGGATGGCCCTGCTTCAACGGCTTCTGCTTCCGGCCTGGGGTTTCTACCTTTCTTGTCGCGCCGCCTCTTGGGTTCAGCTTTGGCCTCTGCCAGAATTTCCTCCGGCTTTGGCTGGGTGGCTTTGATGCTCAGACGGATTTGCTTTTTGCGCCGATTGACTTCCAGCACCATGGCTTCGACTTCGTCGCCCTCGTGAAGAACTTCTCCGGGTGTTTTTAAGTAGCCATGCGTGATCTCGCTGACGTGCACCAGGCCAGGTCTTTCTGCGCCAATGTCAACGAAAGCGCCGTAGGATTCCAGCCGGGCGACCTTGCCTTTGATGACCATCTTGGGCTTTAGCTCGCGCCACTCCATCGCCAGCGGTTCGATCATTGTCAGCTCGATGCGGTCGTCTCGTATTCGGCGTACCCACACATCCACCGTCTGACCAGCCTGGACGACGTCCTCCACCCGGTTTACAGGTTCTGCTCGCAACTGTGAAATGTGCACAACGCCAGGAACATTCTGGCCGATGTCAACGATGGCCCCCGCCAGAGTTGTCTTCGTAATTTTTCCTTGCAGGTGTGACTTTACTTTAAGCGCGCTTTCTTGCGCCGCGTCAATCAAAGTTTCCATAATAGATTCTCCGCTAGCTTGGGTTCTCTCTGGAATATGCCGTTCGGTGATTCCAGAAGACCTGTTCTTGAATAATGCCGAAGGCGGATTATACCTGCATAGGGAGAAACCGTCAAATCGAATTTCATTTTTTGTCACTAATCAAATAAAAAACGGGTTCAGTTTAACCTGAACCCGCTTGCGTACCACCAGCCCCCACTTTTTTGAGAATTTCCTGTTACATCCCGGCCATGTAGGCCAGGCCCACAGTGCCGGGCCCGGCGTGCGTGCCGACGACCGGGCTGACGCCAGCGAAGATAGTTTCCACGGGATGCAGTTGAGCGACAGCGCCCTCGAGCAGGGTCTTGGCATCATTCTCGGCATTGGCGTGGAGCGTGGCCAGCCGGACGGGCGTCCGTCCCGCGACTTTCTCGACGGCCAGTTCAACGACACGCGCCATAGCCTTGCTCTTGGTGCGCACCTTTTCGACCGATTCGACGCGTCCATCCCGCAGTTCCAGCACGGGCTTAATGTTCAGCGCCGTGCCGAGTAAAGCCTGCGCGCCGCCGATGCGCCCACCGCGGCGCAGGAATTCGAGTGTTTCCACGGCGAAGAAGATGCCAACATGGCCGATGGCTTTTTCGGCCAGTTTCTGGCATTCGGCCAGTTTGGCGCCATCTTCGGCAGCGCGGGCGACGTTCAAGGCAATGAAACCCATTGCCATGGCGATAGATAGCGAATCGACGATGGAAATCTTGTCTTTCGCTTTCGGCAGCATATCCCTGGCTTGCAACGCGGATTGGATGGTGCCGGATATTTTACTCGAGACGAAAATGCCTTGTACGTCGTAGCCTTCGTCAAGTAGTTTCTCGAAGATGGTTTTCAAAGCGGCCGGGGAAACCTGTGAGGTGGTGGGCATGACTTTGGCGGTGGAGAGGCGGCGGTAGAACTCATCCGGCATGATATCCACACCATCCTGGAAGGTTTCGTCTCCCCAGATCAAGATCTGCGGCGCGACGGTGATGTTGTGCTTCTTGGCCAGGTCGGGTGGAATGTATGCGGTACTATCGGTAACAACAGCGACTTTGGACATAATTTTCTCCTTACGGTTGGATTTTTATTTTTATCTGTAAAGTAAACCCATTGACATGTAGATAGTTACGCAAACGCTGTTGGAGTTTTACTTGACCACCCACTGTTTCTAGGCTAAAATCTGACGGCTTTGACGCAATCCAATTATTAGATGAAGAAAGCACGTGTTTGAGACACTGACAGGACGGCTAAACCAGGTATTCGACCAGTTGCGGCGACGCGGAAAACTCTCCGTTGCGGACGTGGATGCGGCGATGCGCGAGGTCCGCCTGGCCTTGCTGGAGGCGGATGTCCATTACAGTGTGGTCAAGGAATTCGTCGCCCGTGTACGCGAACGGGCAGTCGGCGCAGAGGTCTCGAAGGCGCTCATTCCGGGACAACAGGTCGTTAAAATCGTCAACGAGGAACTTATCGCCACCCTGGGCGAACCCGCGCCGCTGAACCTGAGCGGGCCGCGCCCGCGCCTGCTCCTGCTGGTCGGTTTGCAAGGATCGGGCAAAACGACTGCGGCCGGGAAATTAGCGCAATTGTTGCGCTCCCACGGGGAACGGGTCATGCTGGTCGCTGGCGACCCGTACCGGCCAGCGGCTATCCAGCAATTGCAGACCCTGGGTGAGCGCCTGGACGTTCCAGTTCACACCGAAAGTGGCGTCAAGCCGCCAGAACTGACTGCCCGGGCGGTGGCGAAGGCGCAAAACGGCGGTTTTGGCGTGGTAATCGTGGATACGGCCGGCCGTTCACAGTTGGATGATGGGCTGATGAACGAGCTGCGCGCCATCGTCGCGAAAGTCCCGCCCGCGGAGACGTTGCTTGTTGTGGATGCAATGATCGGGCAGGAAGCCTTGCACGTGGCCGAAGGCTTCCGGGATGCTGTCCCATTGACTGGTTTGATCCTGGCAAAAATGGACGGGGATGCACGCGGCGGCGCAGCGATCTCGATCCGTTCTGTTACGGGTGTGCCGATCAAATTCCTCGGCACAGGCGAGAAACTGGACGCTTTAGAGGTGTATAATCCAGGGCGTCTGGCCTCTCGCATCCTGGGCATGGGTGATATGCTCGGCCTGATCGAAAAGGCCGAAGCCGCCTTCGATGAGAAGGCAGCCCAGGAACAGGCCAAAAAGCTATCCTCGGGAGAGTTCACGCTGGAAGACCTGGCCGAGATGCTGCGCTCGTCGAAGAAAATGGGCCCGATGAGCCAGATGCTGGAGATGCTGCCCGGTAACATGGGACAGGCGGCGCGCAATGTAGCTCCGCAAGATGTGGAGCGGCAGCTCAAGACGACCGAGGCAATCATCAGCTCGATGACCATCGCCGAGCGGCGTCGCCCCGACATCCTGAATGCCAGACGCCGCCGGCGCATCGCAAGCGGATCAGGCACCCAGGTCCAGGAAGTGAACCGCCTGATGAAACAGTTCCGCGAGATGCAGCGTCTCTTTACAACCTTAAAAAAAACTGGCGGGCGTGGATTATCACACCTGTTCGGTTAGCAGATGGATCGGGAAGGCGCGCATCCTTTCGCGCCCCTCAGCCCCCGTACTATGGGGGTCAATCTTCCGGTGAAATCTGCGACCAAAATTAAAACAATCAATTCAAGGAGATATTTACCGATGGTTCGTATTCGCTTACGCCGTACCGGTTTGAAGGGTCAGCCAAGCTATCGCATTGTCGTCGCGGACAAGGAAAGCCCGCGCGATGGTCGTTTCCTGGAAATTTTAGGCTTCTATAACCCGCGCACTGAACCGGCTATAATAAAAGTTAAAGAAGACCGTGTTTATGACTGGATGAGCAAAGGCGCTCAGCCGACCGAGTCTGTGGCTCAACTTTTCACGACCACAGGCGTACTTGACCGTTTTGCCCGTTTCAAGGCTGGCGAGAACAGCGCGGCGCTGCTCGAAGAAGCCGAAAAAGCGTTCGCCGCCCGAATTGAAAACCCGAAAACCCGCCGCTAGAATACAGAACCATAATGAAACCTCTGACGGAATACATCGCTCGCTCTCTGGTCGAACACCCGGATGAAGTGGACGTGCGCGAGTACCGGCACGGCAGTCGCGTCACGCTGGAACTGCAAGTCGCCAAAGACGATATGGGCCGTGTGATTGGTAAGAATGGTCGCGTGGCCAATGCCATGCGGACATTGTTACGCGTGGCTGCCGAGCGCGAGGGCTTGCAGGTTGCGCTGGATGTTGTCGAACCCTAGCCCTTTCCGTATGTCCGGCGCCAGTGAAAATCCGGCAGGCTCGCCATCTGCTGGCGAGCCTGTCCTCTTAGTTGTGGGGAAAATTCGCCGGCCGCATGGCCTGGCTGGTGAAGCCTTGGTGGAAATCCATACAGATTTTCCTGAACGCCTGGCTCCGAAAACGCTGGTCTTTGTCGGCGCTGCGCATCAGCCGCTGACGATCCGCAAGAGCCGGTCGCACAAGGATGGGCTGTTGCTCGCATTCGACGATATCACCACGCCCGAGCAAGTGGGACTTCTTCGCAATCAGTTGTTATACATCCCAGCTGCGGAACGTCCCCCATTGCCAGAAGGGGAGTATTATCATCATCAAATGCTTGGTTTGAGCGTGGTAGACGAGAGTGGGCAGGAACTGGGCGAACTGGCCGAAATCCTGGAAACCGGCGCAAACGATGTGTACGTGGTGACGCGTGACGATGGGACGGAGCTTCTGCTCCCGGCCATTTCCGAAGTCGTGCTGGACGTAGACCTGCCGCGCAAAACGATGCGCGTTCACCTGTTGCCGGGCCTGGTCGAAGAAGGGATGAGTGACGAGTGACAAATCATCACTCATCACTCATCACTCATCACTCATCACTCGTCAAGCGTAAATCGTAAATCGTAAATCGTAAATCGTAAATCGTAAATGGACAAGCGTTTCTGGGTGGGCTTCAATCTGGTCAAAGGCATCGGAGCGGTGCGCCTGCAGGCGCTGCGTGAACACTTTGGCGACCTGTCGCTGGCCTGGCAGGCGCCGTTGGACGCCTTACAAGCCGCGGGCTTGAGCCAAAAAATCGCCGAACGTGTCCTACAAGCCCGCGTCAACGTGGACCTGGATGGCTACATGGAGCAAATCGCCGCGCAAGGCATCCAGGTGTTGACGTGGGA
>JASEHI010000123.1 GCA_030018695.1 Anaerolineales bacterium | reverse complement strand
GCAAAATACCATAAGGAGGAGTCGGAATGAGCTTTATTTTGTTTGTTCTGCACAATCCGGAGAAACTGATGGATCTACTGGCCGCCTGGCAGGATGCGGGTGTGGACGGGGCGACGGTGTTGTTCAGCACCGGCATGGGGCGTATTCGTCCGCGCGAAGGTCTGCGTGACGACATCCCTTTGATGCCGTCCTTAGAAGATTTTTATCCTGACCCAGAGTGCTTGAGCCGCACCATTTTCACGGTCATCGGCGATGACAGCCTGATAGATAAAGTGGTCGCGGCGACCGAGGAAATCGTCGGCAGCCTGAACGACCCAAACACCGGCTTGTTCGTCGTCCTGCCTACAGCGCGGGTTTACGGAATAGAAAAACGGCGCGGGTAAACAATATAATTGTACGCACTGGGGGTCATTTTCCTTTGCGCTCGAACAACGCGAATTTACGATTTTGCTGAACCGGGAAGACACCCTCCTGCGTCGAGCGCGCCTCCTCGATCGAGAGGAACGCTTTGGGGTGGCTCTGGTGAATAATGCCCACGACAGTGGCGAGATCCCTGCGTTTCACAACAGTGTAAACAAGCGCCACCGGCCCGACAGCCCCCTGCGCATCCACACTGGTCACGCCGAAACCAGCAGCATGCAGGTTCGAGATCAATGTCTCGGTGTGATTTTGGACGATCACCCGCACGACGAGCGTGCCAATTGCCAGCCGGTCCTCGATGTACATGCCGATGAAATTGCCAGCCGCAAAACCGGCCGCGTAGGCCAGATAGGCGACAAGATTGTTCGCGCCGCGCGTAATTTGAGCGATAACAGCCACCCAGATGAAAACCTCGACAAAGCCGAGCATGGGGGCCAGGTATTTCTTGCCGCGCGCGATGAAAATGATGCGCAGCGTGCCGAGGGTCACATCTATGACGCGGGCGAGAAAAACCATGAGGGGTAAAAGCACCCATCCATACCAGTCAAATCCATTCATACGTCCTCCACTACTCCATCAGGCAGGGGGTTTTTCCCCAACTGGTCGAATTTCGGAGACCGTTGGGCGGCCAGGTTAACCAGCAGGCTGCCCAATTGCCCATAGGATAGGCCAGCAACCTCAGCGGCAAGCGCCAGGCTGGCATCCGGGCTAAGGTCGGCGTTGGGATTGACATCCAGGACGTAAAAAATGCCGTCTCTCAGGCGGATATCCATGCGGGCATAATCGCGGCAAGAGGCGGCCCGGTAAGCAGCTAAAGCGGTGGCTTCCAGGTGATTTTGTTCCTCCCCGCTCAGCGGGGCAGGCAATTTCAGGTCGATCAACTGATAATCGGACGATGTCGGGTCAAACTTTGAATCATAAGTGCACAACCGGCCGCTGGGTTCAGTAAAAGCGGAAAAGTCCATTTCGGCCGCCGGCAGGACGCGCAGCCGGCCATTACCGATTACGCTGACATGGAACTCGCGCCCATCAATGAAATCCTCTACCAGGGCGGGCTGGTGAAAAGTATCGAGAACGTATTCCACCCGTTGCCGTAATTGGCGGGCGTCGTAGACAACCGACTCGTGCGTGATGCCAAAACTGCAATGCTCGAAAACCGGCTTGACGATCGCCGGGAAGACCTCCCAGCCAACTGGGTGAGGGCGTCCGAAAATTTCCCAGCGGGGTGTGGCGATCTGTTTTCCAATGAGGCATTGCTTGATCTGAAACTTGTCTTGACTCAGTGCCAGGGCTTTTGAATCTGCACCGGTGAAAACAAAGCCCAGATCTTCCAACTGGGCAGCCACCCGGTCGGCGCTGCGCGGCAGGCTGGGGATCTCCTCGCACCAGTTGAAGACGATACACTGATCGGGACGATGATCTTTGAGCAAATGGTTGAGGTCATTGCCTTCCACGCACACCATTTCGGTTGGATGTCCAATTTCCAGCAGCGCCTGGGATAACCGGTTCGTCAGATCCAAGGCCTCGCTGATCGCATCCGCAGGCCAGTGGCGATCCAGGTTGTGGAGCATGAGAACAGGCAGGTCAGGGCGGCAATGTTGGGTACCCATGATGCTGCCAGGGCCTATTCGATAACGCCTTCATTGACGTAATTCGTCAGTTCGCCAACGCTTAATTCGTTGATGCCTAATTTATCTAACGTGCGCCCGCGCCGCCAATAATCGGTGCGATGGACAATGCAGGCCAGGCGGATGATGGCATCCATGCCGCGCACTGAGACGCCGTAGCGCCCCCCGAGTAATGCCATCGGCACCAGGCTCATGGGAATATCCTCGAAGATGTAACGGTGATTCAAAGTGGGTGGGGCTTTGATGCCGTAATAACCGGGCTGGTTATGAATGGCCTCGTGTAAATCCTCGCCGATGGTGTCGTAGGCCAGTTTCAGCCATTCCAGCGCGGTGCGGGCGCGGATGCCCAGCGACGAGGCAATGGTTACCCGTTCGCGGTCCAGCGCCTCGAGGACACGCGCCACCGAGGGAGTCACGCCGTCAATATAGAACTGGTAATCGCCATGCGTTGCCTCGATCCAGCCGGCGTTGAGCAGGGTCAGCGCAGGGTGAAAGATGGCGCCCATGTTGTTCAAGCCGGTCTGCAAAACATTGACGCCGTCAATGAACTGCGGATAAGCCGGGCCGATGTCATCCAGCACCTGCTGGGTGCGCGTGGCTGGCAACGCGGCCAGCGGCACGGCCTCCTTGATGCGGAAAATGCGCGCCTGTGCCGGGCCGTCGGAGCGGGAGGCGTAGATGAACGTCTCCGCCTCCGCTACCGTCACATCCGCCGTGCAGCCGTTATCGCGGATGACTTTGGTGAACTCGATCGCGCCGCAGGTGCGCCCCGGATGCAGGATAACGGTCTGCCCATTTTTTAGATGCGGCGCAGCCTTCTGAGCCACATCGGCATGGGCTGAGGAAGGAACGACAACCATGATGATCTTGGCCTTCGCCAGCGCCTCAGCCATGTCTGCCGTGACCAGCGCCATTTTGCCGAACCCGTGCGGCCCGCCTTCGCTGCTTTCCAATTCTATGCCGCCGCGTTTTCTGATCCCGGTGACGTGATCTGCCGTGCGGTTATACAATGTGACGCGAAAGCCCATCAGAGCCAGGTGCGCGGCCATGGCTTTGCCGCCGTGTCCGGCGCCGATGACAGTGTAGTTTGTCGTCATGTTGATCCTCCTTTGACTCAAGTAGGGCGGCTTTCCACCGAGTAGGCCTTCGGTAGCCGCCAATTACATCCTTTTGGCGGGTAAGAAACCCGCCCTATGGATTGAATAATTTTCGCAGACGTTTTGCCTCCGGCAGCGGCCGCCCATCGGAATCCACCGCCACGCAGGCGCCGTCCACGATGCGGGTGATGATTTCCCCGCGCGCAAAGGGATTGTTGCGCAGGTGCGGCGCGTCGAGGAGGCCAGAGGTCACCGCGCGGGCCAGGGTGGCCGCATCGGTCAGCGCGTCCGCCACGCCCGGCGCGGCCAGGCTGCGAATCGAGTCCAACGTCACGCGCGCCTCGGTAACCAGTTCCGCTCGCCGCGCCTGCACGGCTGGGTCGGCAGTCATATCCGGCGCGCCGTGCAGGGCATTTTGGATGGCGCGGCGCGCTATTATGCCGGCCGCGATGACATCCTCGGCTGTGGCGGCATGGTGCGCCTCGGTATGCCCAACGACATGTACAATGTGCGGCTTGAGCGCCATTTGCAGGTAGATGCTTGCAGCAAGATGGGCGCGGGCAGCCTCCGGGTCGAGCGGGTAACTGAGCAGGCCGCTGCGCGTCTGCCGCCAGATTCTAAAACCTGTACCTTCCAGCGGTTCAATCAGATCAAGCACGGCCAACATTTTTGCCAGGTCCATCGCATCCGTGAGGCCGGGCGGGCTGTTGAACATCAACTGGGCTATATAATCCTTCACGCCGAAGGCACGCGCATTATAGGCCGAGAGGTAAGCTGAAACGACAAACACCACATCCGGCGCGTCGCGCATGCCCCAGTGATGCGGCTCGTTCAGTTCGACCGGGATGCCGCGCTCGCCATACCAGGCCATCACCTGCTGGTGTTCGCGGATCGAGCCTTCCAGATCCCAGGGTCCGCGCCCGTCCATTTGATTGAACCAGAAGAGCGGAATGGCCGCCCAAGCGATATTGATCGTCTCCACATACAACTCAGCCAGACGGATGAAGTCATCCGTACCGGAATAGGTGCGCACGAGCGGAAAGTTGCCGCGCCGGCTGGCTTCGTAGAGCGCGCGATAGTCCTCTGCCGAGCGCACCGGCACGCCGCCCGCCCCCTTGCGGCGCGGGTCTTGTTGTTCGGGATGGAAGAAATTCTCCTGCGCGTCCTGGTCAATGCCCAGCGAGATGACATCCAGCGCCTGCGCCTCGGCAATCTCTTCTATCCCGGAAATGGTCGCTTCCATCGTCGGTAAGCCAAAATGGTGACGGAGAATGGGAAATGGCGACTTCCAACGGATGCGCTCCACGGTGGTTTGTGGAAAATCTATCGCGGTCAATCCCTCGACAGGCTGTCCCTTGAGATAAGCCAGCACCGCCTCGGCGAGTTCGCTGCCATCGAAGACGCGTTCGAAAAAACCCAGCGCTTGCACCCGTTCTGCCACCGGTGGGGTGCCGCCGAAGGCGAAACGGACGCCGGCGGCGCGCAACTCGTCTGCAGCCTCGGCAAACTCGCCCAGCAATCGCTCACCGCTTTCGGGGGTTAAACGATACGAGATGCCAACCAAGTCAGCCCTCTCACGGCGGGCAGCAGCCAGCACATCCTGAACTGAAATCGCCGGGCCGAGAAAAACGGTCCGCCAGCCGGCGGATTCGGCCAGCCGGAGGAAATTCATCACCCCGGCGACGTGAACGCATTCTCCTAATGCAGCCGCAATCACTGTCTTTTTCTTCATCATTGTCATCTCTCTATAACAATCAACCACTTTTACAAGCGTTTAACCCAGATTACTTTTATAACACAAAATTTCCTGGATTTCATAAGTTTCCGGCGACTTTTTATATCCGGGTACAATGTCTTGTCAACAACATTGGATCGGGAGAGCACCCAATAAGACAATACCTTCGCCAAAATTTGGCGTAGGACAATTCTATAGAATTGTCCCACAAGATACCG
>JASEHI010000122.1 GCA_030018695.1 Anaerolineales bacterium | reverse complement strand
TACGAAAGACAAAATGCTCGTCGCCAGCCATAACCTTACAGCAACCCAAACGCCTTGCACGATTGGATCAAGAACTTGGTTACGTGGATTATGCCGCCCTTCCATTGGCGTCATAGTCCGCTCACCGATGCTCACAATTACAGAGATGCACCCATGCTGGGAGATTGCCAAACTGGTGGAACGCGGGCGATTGGAGCTATCTGTCCCGCTAGAAGAGTGGTTTGAGCAAGCTCTGAATTATCCTCATGTAAAGACAATTGGTTGATAAGAGTCCGCGCCTGGTTTGACGGGAATTTCTCACCCATTGATTTTTTTCTGGCAAACGCCCTCCGCCTTCGGCAGGTTTTTGGCGAAATGATATTTGTCCTCTTGTGGACGATTGGGGATGGCATATAATCTCGCCTGTGCCAACTTTCACCCAGGAGAATTCTTATGGCAAAAATCGAAGACATGGTGCAGGACTTCCTCGCGCAGAAGAAAATCTGCGAGCGATGTGGCGCGCTTTCGGCTTTCTTCGGGTAAACTAGTCCCATGCCTGCCATCAAATCCATTCATCACGTTGCCGTCCTCGTGGACGACATGCAGAAGTCGCTCTCGTTCTGGCGCGACGCCCTCGGCCTGCAAATGACCGACCTGCGCGATAATCCTGCCGAGCAGGCACAGATAGCCTTCCTGCCAGTTGCGGGCAGTGAAATCGAACTCGTTCGCCCGACGAGCGAGGATTCCGGTTTGGCGAAGTATCTCGCCAAGCGCGGCCCCGGAATGCACCACCTCTGCCTCGAAACGGACGACATCGAGGCGATGTTGGCGCAGCTCAAGGCGCAGGGCGTCCGTCTCATCAACGAGACGCCGCGCACTGGCGAAGATGGGCGCAAATATGCTTTCATCCACCCCGAGTCCACCGGCGGGGTGTTGGTGGAACTCTACCAGTTCGCTGTGGTTTAATAGTGATATGTCGAAGCGAGTTGACCTTTCATCTTTCGGCCTTCCGCCTTCCGCCTTGCTTGTTGTCGGCGTCTCCGGCGGCGCGGATAGTCTTTGCCTGCTTCACGCGCTCCACGCAGCGGGTTATGCGCTCATCGCCGCGCATTTCAACCACAAACTGCGCCCCGAAGCCGGCGCGGAGGCCGAAGCCGTGCGCAGCGTTGCAAAAAAGATGGACGTGCCATTCGTTACTCAATCTGCGGATGTGAAGGAGTACGCCGCAAGGGAAGGTTTATCCATCGAAGAAGCCGCCCGCGCGCTGCGTTATCGCTTTCTATTTGCTGAGGCGCGCAAACACAAAGCGCAGGCTGTGGCCGTCGGCCATACCGCCGACGACCAGGTGGAGACGGTCTTGATGCACTTCATTCGCGGCGCGGGGTTGGCGGGTTTGAAAGGCATGACTGTACGCACGATTTTGCCGCTCTTTGACACCGAAATCCCGCTCATCCGCCCGTTGCTTTCACTCTGGCGCGCGGACACCGAAAGCTATTGCCGCGCCCACCGGCTGGACTTTACCACCGACGCCTCCAACACTGACCAGACATTCTTCCGCAACCGCCTGCGCCATAGCCTGATCCCGGAACTCGAGAAATATAATCCCCGCTTGAAAGAAGCCCTGGCGCGCACGGCGGGCGCCTTGCAAGGCGATCATGCCGCGTTGCAGGAAATACTGGATCGGGCCTGGAAGGATGTCTTCGCCGATGTAGGAGATGGCTGGTTCGCCTTCGAGAAGTCCGGACTGGCAAAACTCTCCCCCGGTTTGCGGCGGGATCTCATCCGCCGGGCGGCTGAAGCACTGCGGCCCGACAGCCGGGATTTTGGGTTCGAGGCGCTGGAGCGGGCGGCGGCGATTATCGAAACGCCGGATGGGAAACAGATTGATTTTGTGAACGGGCTGTATCTCTTTACCGAGGGCGGAAAAATCTACTTCGCCGCTTACGAAGCCGACCTGCCGTTTGCGCAATGGCCGCAGGTCAGTAATCAGTTATCGGTCATCAGTAATCAGTGTGAGTTGGGGAATGGGTGGGTTTTGGTGGTCGAGGAATATCCGCCGGATACTGTTCACTGTTCACTGTTCACTGACAACTGGTCAGCGTGGCTGGATGCTGATACAACGGGGAGCCGGCTCGAGGTCCGGCCGCGCCGCGCGGCGGATCGTTTTCAACCGCTGGGCATGGACGGTCAGTCAGTCAAATTATCCGATTTCTTCGTCAATGTCAAGCTGCCAAGGCGGGCGCGGGCAAAATGGCCGCTGGTCTGCGCGGGCGCTGAAATTGTCTGGCTGGCGGGGTATCGCATCGCGCACCCGTTCCGCATCACCGAAAAGACGAAGCGAGTTGTTCATCTTTCCCTGGTGAATAAAAAGTGAGGGCGACCAGCTTATCCGTCGCCCTCACTTTTTCATTCGAAAGCCCACGCTTTCGTAATGGTTTTTCCCGATAACTGCCGCAATTTCATATTGATCTCGCGCCATTGGATCTTCGAGATGCCCAGTTTCTGGCGGATTTTCTCCGGCGCGACGGAGTTCAGGTGATCCAACAGGACACTTGTCCAGCGGCACATGTCGAATGAAAGATGTTTGCTCAATCCGGCCTCATTGCCGATATCTTCCAGCAAATACTCCAACCGCCGCGGCGACCAGGGGAAGAGTTGATCCACGGGGTTGTACTGGGAGAGATACTCCTCGTAAGCCGGGATCCAATCATCGGGCAGGCTGATCTTGCGTTCTTTATAGCGATTGGCCGGGCTGGCATAACGGATGAAGACGAGCGCGCCGCCGGGAGAGTTCAGGTCAACGTGGTTCAAGTGGATACCCAGGCACTCGGATTTTTTGATGCCGGTGGCAAGCAACAGGGCGACGAGTGCATATGGCCGGGCATCCGGCTTTGGCTTGCGGCGGTGACGGTCGGCGGCCAGCATCACCGCTTCGACCTCGCTCTCGGTCAGCACTTCGGGCAGGGGGCTGATCACCGAGCGTTGGACGACCTTCTCAGCCGGGTCCACCAGGAGGGCGCCGCCCTTTTGCAGCCAGCGAAAGAAGGATTTTAGCGAGGTGATGCGCCGCGAGAGGGTCTTGGGACTGCAAGGTACGCCGCGCTCCTTTTCCATCCAGGCCAGGAAGCTGTTCAAGTCATTGGTGGTGATGGCGCCCAGGGTGCGGTCCGGGGGGAGGAATTCGGTCAGTAAGCAGACGTCGGACAGGAATGCTTTGACGGTGTTGGGGGAACGTCCCTGGTCGTTGAGGTAGATCGTCCAGGCGTTGATGGCCGGGATGAGGGCTGTCTGGGCGCTGATATGGGCGATGTCGGAGTCGGTCATGCGGACCTCCTTCTTGGAAGCGCCATGTGATAAGTGTCGCATGTCATCTGGCGCGTTGCGTGTATCTTACTGCGCATAGTTTAGCGTAAAAGGAGGGGAATGTCAACAGTGGAAAGTTCAGGGCGCCATGTTGGCCGGATTGAAACACGGCTGGTAATCGGCGGCGACGATCAAGACATAGGATATATCGCTGCTGGCTTCCGGCGCGGAGACCAGGGCAGGTTGCGGCAAGCCGAGGATGGCCAGGAGCGAGGCGGCGCGGTTGGGGTCCTGGGTCGTCGTCAAGTCGTAGAGCAGGGAACCGGCGTAGTTCATGCTGTCGGCGGGGGCGGTGCGCGTCTGGTAACCGGCGTAATTCAGCCGTTGTGCGGCCAACAGATCCCACCCGCCGTAGGGTGAGCCGTTGCGCACCTCGATGAGGATGGTTTCCAACTCAAGCGGGCGTCTGGATGGCGAGAGCGCATCCTGCAACATGGCCTGGATGGCCGGGCCGTTCGGTAACAGCACGCTGGCGCCGCCCGGCGTCATCCAGCCGGTAACCAGGCTATTGCCAATGTAGTAGCTGCGAATGTCTGCATTGGTGAGATGGAAAGCCAGCGGCGCGAGTTGGAGCAGGTCGGTCAAACCCAGGTCGGTGGTCACCGCGGAATTCAGGTTGTTGTAGAGTTGGGGCAGTTTGGCGATGGAGTTTGTCTGCAGGGCGCGGGTGTAGATGGCGCGCAACACTTCCTGTTGGCGGCGGCCGCGGTCGAAATCGCTGGATTTCAAGCGTGAACGAGCGTACCAGAGGGACAAATCCCCATCCATGTGCACCACGCCCGGACCGACAGTATACAGCGACCAATTATCTTCATTGTATGGATTGTATGTTGGGTCAATCAGGTGCCAGTCGGTGTAGGCGCAGGCAACCGGCACCTCAATCCCGCCCAAGGTGTCCACGATCTGGCGGAAGCCGTCGAAGTCCACCATGGCGAGGTGATCAATGCGGATGCCCAAATTATAGAGGAGGGTATCCTTAAGCAACCCCGCTCCGCCGCCCGGATAGGCGTATATTTCGCCAGACTGGTAGGCAGTATTGACGCGCTCCATGCCACGCGTAGGAACATAGACCCACAGGTCGCGCGGGATGGAGATCAGCGTCACCTGGCCGGACTTGGGCCTGAGCGCGGCGACGACGATCGTATCCGTGCGGAAAGACCGTCCGCCGCGCGTGTCCGAGCCGAGCAGGGCAAAAGTGACCGTCTCATTATCGGTCAGGATGGGGAAGGGGGGAGGGGCGTAATTGGGGGCGTTGATGACTGGCGGCGACCAGTTGCCCGGCAGAAGCACGGCCGGGTCTGGCGTCGGTGAGATGACTAGCGGGGCGGGTGTGGCGGCCGGGCTGGTGGGTTGCTCGGAGGGGTTGGTCGGAATTGGCGTGGGGGTAGAGGCTTCGGCATCGAGCAGAGGCTGGAAAGGGGTCGGCGTGGGGGTGGCATCCGCAGGGACCGTCGCAATGATGAGCGCGGTGGGGGTGGCCGCGGGTGTCCCGTTCTGAGCGGGGGAGGCCCCGCAGGCGGTCAACAGGATCAGAAGGGGGATAATTATCAAACGAGAGCGCATCGTTGTTGGAAGGCACGACAATTTGCCATTGCTCTGGGAAACCGTAACGCGGAATTTATTCCGCAACCAAGGGCGATATCGCGAAGCATATCGCGCTACCGGGTAGGCGCTGCCCTGAGTTCATCGAAGGGTGCTGCGCACAAAATCTTCGCGATTGTGGGAAACCGTAACGCGGAATTAATTCCGCAACCAAGGGCGATATCGCGAAGCATATCGCGCTACCGAGTAGGCGCTGCCCTGAGTTCATCGAAGGGTGCTGCGCACAAAATCTTCGCGATTG
>JASEHI010000121.1 GCA_030018695.1 Anaerolineales bacterium | reverse complement strand
CCGCTCCTTTCATTTTTTCAGGCATGCACCTCACGTATACACATTCCAACCAACACTGGCCACCCACCGATTAACAGCCGAGTAGGCCTTCGGCAGTGTCAATCCCTAAGGGGATGCCCCGCGAGGGTTTGGGGAGAAAACTGAGCCAAAATAGCGTTTGGCAGTCCGAGCGGCGGTGGAAGTGTTTCCTTAGCGGCCGTTTTATGTTTCTTTTCGCGCCGAAGGCCTAATTCGGTAGATTAACCTTCCCTGCCCCTGCCAGCCATTATCGTGACGGGGTTCGTCTTTCTCAAAGAGAAGATGGCATTTGCTGCTCGGGCGGACGCAGGTCCGGCATCAGCGCCAGGATTTCCGCTTCACTTGAGCTTGTCGAAGGGCTCCTGCCCCGGATGGCATCCCCGGTGCGGTGTCTCTCACCACCAAGGATACCACCCGCCACGCCCCAACACAGATACATTTTAGTAGCTTTGGTTGCAGTTGGAAGCCGCGCTATGGCAAAATCAAGAGGATCGTAAAATCGCCATTCGCCTGAATTTCCATTACGGAGAGCGGGAAGGGGTAAAAATGGCCGGCCGGGTAATCCAGGTTGGGGTTCTCAACCTGGGACAGGAATGGGATCGAGATGGTGATCCCCTGGGCTGAGAAAGGCGCATCGCTGCGCACTTCGAGCCTGATTCCGTTCGCCAGGCCCCATTCCCAACTGGCAGGGGTGAAGCTGGCGCGCACGTCCGCTACCCAGCCGGCGCGGAAACGCTGCCAGGGGTCAATGGCGATCGGGATGCGCGTCGAAAGTGGAGTTGGGCTGTAATACCGTATCTCCAGCCCGCTTTCAGTCAGGCGGAAGGTCTTGACGCGACTCGCATGCGCGCCGGTGAGGGTGAGTGTGTCGTTGGATGTCCAGGCGGGGGTGTACCCCCGAAATACGGGGGTGTAAATTTCAAAAGGCTTGGGCGTGTCGCTGAAAGCGCCCATGATCTGGGCCGGGTCCGCGCCTTCGCCGCGGGTGGCTTTCCACTCGGACGGGTCGCTTAGGCCGACGGCGAATTGCGCCGTGGGCCCAATAAGCTGATGCACACCGCTCTCGTCGCGCGCGAAGAGGAAGGTCAGCCGGGCGCCATCCGTCTCGATCAGGGCGAAATATTCAGGCGAAACCAACAGACATTCGTTTTGACCATCGTAATCCAGGTCGAAGTCGCACCCTGTTTTATGTTCAGGATTCTTTGCCCAGCGGCTGGCTGCCAGCAAAGCGCCCACCCCTCCGAGATACTGGGCGCGCAGGCTCTGCAGCCTGGCGTCTTCCGTGGGCGCAGTCAGCGCGAAATACATCTGCCAGGCCGAATCGGTGAGCGGGTTTTCCGGCGCGTTGTGCAATTCGCTCGACAGGCGGGACTGCAAAGCGGCGGAATCCAAATTGGTCGCCTGACCCTGGGTGGTATAGATGGGCGAGGGCGTGGCCGGGGTGGGAGGCGGGGGGGAGAGATACTCCGCGCCCAGCGGGAATGACAATAAATCCTCCCCGTTCAACGCCCATATCCACGGATGGGCGGCGATGTAGGCGAAAGCGGCGGAGGCCATATCCGCATCGCCCCAGGTGCTATTGGGCAGGCTGCCGCCCAGCAAGACGATATCCCCCGCATCCGGCGAGAGGGCAGCCTGGATCAGGAGCTTGCGGACGTTCAGGCTGAGGCCGTCAACGGTGGCTTGCTCGCCTGCCAGGGTTGGGAATGGGATGAGCATCTGTCCTGCGCGGCGGGCGAGGTGGGTCGCGTCGGAGAGTTCAATGAATTGATAGCGGTATGCGGGCAACAGGTCCCGAAACGGGGTGTAGACGGAAGGGCTGGCGGGCAGGCCAAAGTCACGCGCCGCGCGACGGCTGAAGGTCAGGGAAACGTCCGCCGGTTCCCCGTAGGCCACGTCTGGAAGGATGAGCAGACGCCTGGCAGCCATCCGCTGAATTTGGTCTATCTTGCCGATAAAATCCAATGCCGAGAGGCTGGCCGGGGTCTTCAAGTCCAGCAGCGCAACCGGGACGCCGTAACGTTCGGCGTTATCCAGCACATTACTCAGGCCGTGACGCTCACCCGTCGGCCCGGTGTGAGCGCCGTCCCAGCGGCGCATGGCCTGGGCGGGCGTGTAGGCTGGAAAAGAATCTGTGAAAGCCAGCAAGAGCGGGGCGCGACTGAGGGGCGGCGGGTCATCCGAGCGGATATTCAGGGCTTGATCGGCCGCCGTAGGGCCGGCGGGTGAAAGGTAAGTGTAGATATCGAAGTGGTAGCGCTCTCCGATGAAGATGCGGTTAATGGCGATGGTGATGGTATCCAGGGATGGATTACGGTAGCTGCGCACTTGAAAGGGCGAGGTTTCACCGGCGGGCTGAATGAGTTGATTGCGTCCGCTGGCGGGAATCTGGATGACGAGCGGGGACTGGGCGTAATGGGTGTTGTCCCAGAGGTGGATTTCAACAAGGTAATTATCGGTGAAGGTGAGATCGAGCAGGTCAAGGCGGATTTGCAGGTCGTAGCCGGAGGTGCGGGTGTAGACGGCCAGGATGTCGGTGGCGGGGGTGGGCGCGTCCCTTCCTTCGTCAGGGCAGGCGTCGGGCGGGTCGAGGCGGCGCAGGTCGGCATAGGCCCAGGGACGGTTGGCCTCAGGCGCTACAGCGCAGGCGGTCGTAAGCAGGATAAGGACAATGAAAATGATTGAATTGCGTTTCATGCGCAGCACCCTTCGACAAGGTTTCGACACCGTTCGTGCCGCGAACAACGGCGGCACGCCGGTGCGAGACGGCAGGCTCAACCTATCAGCTCAGGGCAACGCCTACTCGGTAAGTTCATGGAGCGTTGCGGACGGTCAGGTTGTAGTGAATGTAACGCAGCCCGTTGCCGGTCGCGGCGAGCAGACGGAACTGGTAGGCTTGACCGGCTGCCAGCTCGAGGGGTATATCCTGGTCGCCGCAAGCCAGGCCGCCCCAACCGGTCATGGGCGCGCCGTCCTGCCACAATTCAACGGTCAGTTTCCCGTTTCCATTGCAGACCAGGCTGAACAGCACCCTGGCAGGTGAACCGGCCCGGCTGGCGTAGGGGGTGAACTCGACCCAGTCCTCGGCGTCACCTTGCGGGGAGGAGAGGTCGCTCGTGTAACTGAATTGGCGGGCTCCGGAGGGCGAGAACGTCACCCGCGCGGCCGGCGCTGCGAAAGAGTCCCCATCCGCGCTGGCCGGAGCGATGGTCAGCGTGGGCGTGACGGGGATAGCAGTCGGCCCGGATGCGTCCGGCGTGACCGGTGTGCCGGAGGCGTTCAGGAGCGGCAGACTGGTCGAGTCGTTTACCTGGACGTAAGCCGCTGTGACCCAGCCGCGACCGCCCGGCCCGCCGGCGTACTCGATCTGCAGCCATGTGGCGTTTTCGTTCTTGCCGGTCAGGAGCATGACTGTACCCGGCTGGATCATCCCCAGCACGTTGTAATCCGTACCCGGCCCGCTGCGGACGTTGAGCTGCTGCGTGGCCTTGCCGGTTACAGCGGGGTCGAAGTCCAGTATCTCCACTACCGGCAGGCTGGCTGTATCACCGGCCTGGACGTAGACTGCTGTCACCCAGCCGCGCCCCTGCGGCCCGCTGGGATAGGCGATCACGTACCAGTCTCCACTTTGATCCCTGCCGATGATCTGAATCTTGTCTCCGCTGTTCAGAGTGCCGAGAGAGGAGTAGCTCACGTTCGGCCCGGAGCGGACGTTGATCTGGGAGGTAACTTTCCCATCCACCGGTGTAAGCGTGGCAGTCGGCGAGGGAGGGATCGGTGTGGCTGTAGGCAGGGGCGTCGGGCTTGGGAGCGGTGTGGGTGAGGTGAGCGTGGGTGTTGCCGAGGCATCCGATGGAGGAAGTGGGCTGCAAGCCGCGGCCATCAGCATCAGTACGCCGACCAGGATGTTGAGTTTCCAAAATCGCATGAGTTTCACAATCCTATCCAGAAGGTAATTGTACCCAAGAATTGTGCAACGCAGACCTCCGAGTTCTCAAAGAACTCGGAGGTCTGCAATAGCTCGTACGAGGGAAGTACCCCTGGGCAGACTCGAACTGCCGCTTTCGGCTCCGGAGGCCGACGCTCTATCCACTGAGCTACAGGGGCGGGCGAGGAGATTTTACCACTGTTAGTCGAATAGTCGCCAGTCTTATAGGCGAATAGTCTCCCGACTGATGACTATCAGACTATCCGACTATCAGACTTGAACCTGCGGCGCCAGGCGGGCCAACTCGGCGCGCAGCCGTTGGATGGTAACCGCGTTACCGTCCTCATCTCCCAACGTGGCATATTGCAGTTTCTTGTGCGCCAGTTCAGCGCACAGTTGATAAAAACGCGCGGTATGAGTGAAACGTCCGCTGAAGATGGCGGCCAGGCGGGCAAAGGATTGCAGCGTAGCGGACGAAGCCGTACGGTAATGACCTTGGGTGATGATGCCTGCATTGACCTCTTCCAACAGAGACTGTTTGAGAACCTGTTGTTCGCGCCAGATAACCCAGATGATAAAAAGGAACATGAAGAACCATCCGCTCCAGTCAATGAAGGTGCCGATGGCCAGCCCTGCGAGGCCTTCGAGGAAGGTCGCCAGGGTGTTATGAATGGCGTGCGTGAACATGGCTATCCCCAGGCCGAGCAGCGGGTAAACAAACCTGCCGAACAGGTTGCGGCTCAGGCGCGAGGCGGCCAGTCCAATGCCGGTGAAGGCGGTGTAGAAAGGGTGCTGCCAGCCGACCAGGACGATGCGAATGAAGGCCAGCAACCAAAAGCCCTGCCAGCCGGTTTCTTTAAAACCGTAGTTGTAGATGTAATAGGTATTTTCGACGGCCGCGAAGCCCAGGGCAGTCACCCCGGCATAGACGATGCCGTCCAGGATGGAGTCGAATTCCTTGCGAAAGACAAGGAAAACAATGAAGACGGCCAGTCCCTTCAGGCTTTCTTCCACGACCGGCGCGATCAGCGAACTGCCGGCCAATTCGGTGACGAAATCGGACTGGGTAAAGATGTATACACCGAGGCCGAGGAAGGTATTGATGATGAATGCGCTGCCCGCCGCGACTATTGCCCCCCACAGGAAGACACCGCCCAACAGGATTTTGGGTTCTTTCTCGTAACGGTCGAGCCAGTATAAGATATACGCGAAGAACAAGGCGGGGATAAATCCGAACAGTAATGCGGCTAGTAATCCCATGGATATCCTCCTTAGCTTATTTTCACTATTTTACTTGCTTTTTGCGCAGCACCTAACCCGGACAAGCCGGAACTAAGAGATTTACCACAAAGGACACGAAGATACACAAAGGAAAACCT
>JASEHI010000120.1 GCA_030018695.1 Anaerolineales bacterium | reverse complement strand
GTCTTATTCGTGGATGGTTGACGACGAAACCACAAATTCCGTCAGAACCAGAAAAGTCCTTCGAATAGTGCCGGTACTTGATTCAGATAAGATTCGCCAATTTGTGTACTCACTTGGGAGGAAAAATCGTTAAAAATAACCAGCGCAGCGCCTTGTTCACAGAAAAATGCTTGAAGCGGGTCCGCACTATTAGTCCCATAACATCCTTCCTGGAAGGGATTGGTAGGGAATGTCAACCACAGGCCATAAATTGGGCGATCGGTCCAAAGCATAACCAACTCCCAATCGTTCGATATTACAGGCTGTTCTTCAGGTAAAGCGCGTATCGCATTTATGATTTCGGAACGGTCCCAATGATAGGCTGTCAACCCATCGCCAGAATGGTATAGATCAACTATCTCTTGGGCTTTCGGAAAATACCAATATACACACAGAATGAGTATCAGCCAGGGTAATCCTCGCACCCAAACCCAGACTCCACGGAGCCAAGCAGCCTTCCACAATGAAAACGCACCCAAGAGCATCATTACGCTGGCGACATAGAAAGGCAATAGCATGCGGTTATCAATATCAATCGTTGGCAGGGTAAGTAAATATGTGGCGATCAAGAACGCTATATAAACCGTTGCTGTCAGCCCAAAGTAAATCAGAATAAGCGCGTCGTGCCTCCATTTTCCGTCGGTGGTATCCTTACGCAGATCGCGCCACGCCAAAAATGACAACCCAGCAGTGACAATTGCACCGATACCCAACAAAACAAAGCGGAGGCTGTATTTGAGCATCGTCGTTTTCTTTTGAAATGGAATCCACTCCCAGACCGTGTCCATGAAAAAAGCCCGGAAGTTCTGGAAGTGGGCAACCAGTGTCGAAAAATCTAAGCTGACATTCCGGCCGCCCACACTATGCTCAATAAAATATACCCAAACAAGCCACAATACTAAGGGCAGGCTACCGATTCCAACGAAAAGCAACACTTTGCCAATACGTTGCCATCTTCTGCCAGATGAAAATAATAGCACGCTCACAACTCCGGCAAAAAGCATGGCAATACCAGCCAGGCGCGTAAAAGGAACCAGACCGGCTATCAGCCCACTGATCACAAGAAGAGATGTTTTTCCATTCGAAAGGTAAGCGAGCAAACACAATCCCTCTATTAGGGATAAAATTATGAACAAAGGCTCCGACATGGATGAACTGAACATAATCACCATACTTGGAAAGACACACATCATTGCACTGGCGATGATGCTCATCGTCGGTTCTTGACTGTGCTTAAAGAATATCCAACCAGCAATGAAGATGGATCCTATAAACGAAATCATGTTGAGCCAGCGAGCCGCAATAACCAAGTCGACTCGAAGCAGGCCGATCGCACTCAACACGAGGGAATAGAAGGGTGGATGGATGGTAGTGTAATCGAAGCGGGCATCCCCTTGAAAATAACCAAGACCCCGCCCAGCCAGCAGATTGCGGGCTGAGGAAATATACTCCACCGGGTCGGTATACCCCCAAGGTCCATTCGCTGTGCTATATGTTATGAGAAATCCCCCCATAATACTCAAAAGGATTATCACAGTTAATAACCAGGTTTGAGAGGTGGGTTTCGTCATGGGAACATCCTCTGTTCCACAATTCCGCAGATGACATGCCAGACAAAAATGTGACATTCCTGGATGCGAGCAGTATCGGCAGAGGGGACGACCAGACAGAGATCACATTTTGAACCCATCGTCTCGCGTCCCTTCTCGCCGGTGAAGCCTATCGTTATTGCGTCACGCGCTCGAGCAGCGTCCAAAGCTTTTAGGATGTTGGCAGAGCCTCCGCTTGTGCTAATGCCCACCAAAATATCGCCCGGTTTGGCGAGGGCTTCCACTTGACGCGAGAAGATATTTTCAAAGGCCGAATCATTACCAATGCAGGTAAGGATCGAAGTGTCCGTTGTGAGCGCAATCGCCGGCAATGCCGCGCGGTCAAAACGAAAGCGGTTGATGAACTCGGCCGCCACATGTTGGGCATCGGCTGCGCTGCCTCCATTGCCGCACAGCAATAGTTTATTGCCCTTCTGAAAGCAGCGGATAATGGAGGAGGCAATCTCGTTAATCAACGCCGACGACTGCTGGATGGTTTGTTCCAGCGTCTGCACGTGTGATTGGAATTCTGTATCAATCGTGGTTGGTATCATCATGTTCTCGCTTTACCAGCAACTTCTACCGCCGTCTATGACCAGGTTTGTGCCAGTCATGTAAGAAGAGGCGTCGGAGCATAAGTAGATAATTGCGGCCTGGTATTCATCTGCATTCGCCATCCGACCTAAAGGGATCAGATTGGTGAGGCGTTGAACAAATGCTTCCGGTTGGTTGTTGTAAACGCCTCCCGGTGAGATCGCATTGACCCGAACCCCATCGTCAGCCCAGTAGGTTGCCAGATAGCGCGTCAGTCCAATCAGCCCGGTCTTGACAACAGAGTAAGTCACCGGCTTGACCGGTTGTTGTTCAGCGGGCAACCCGGGCTGGCGATACAAACGCTGGTCGGGCGCGATCACTGCCAGGTCGGAAGCGACATTTACAATAACCCCCCGTCTGCGCCGCGCCATTTCACTGCCGATGATTTGAGAGCAGAGAAAGGCGCCTGTCAATCCCACCGCAATGTCGGCTTCCCACTGGTTCAAAGGGAAGTTTTCGAGACGCGAAAACTCCACGTCGGAGGTTTTCTCCATCTTGGGATTGTTGGCGGCATTGTTGACGAGGATGTCCACCCGTCCGTAGCGGGCCAACACTTCCGTCAGCAGGTTTTTGACGCTCTCCGGGTTGGTGATGTCGGTCTCGATGGCGCAGGCTTGTTCGCCAAAACGCTCCTTCCAGACGCGGCCTTGCGGATCAACACCCTCCAGGCAAATATCTGCCAGCACAGGAATCCCGCCTGCGCTGGCAATCGCCTCGGCGTGTTGTTGGCCGAGCAGCCCCGTGCCGCCGGTTATGATGGCAACGCGGCTGCTGAGGTCGAATAGATTTTTCTTCATGTTATTCATATGTTACCTCGACAGGTCTATTACTTTACCCGTCGCCAAGGACTCTTTCGCTGCCAGTGCCATGCGCAGACTTTGCGCCGCCTCGCGCACGCTGACCAGCGGGCCCGGAGTCCCTTTCAGACCGGCAAGAAAATAATTCAACTCATCCAGAAACATCCGGTTGCGCTGGAAGCCTTCGTAAGTTGTTGCTTCGACACAGTTACCCTGCGTATCGAAAACGTCCACCGTGAGGGCGCGCAGGTCTACCAGAATCTTGCCAGCATCGCCGATGACCGCGCAGGTACGGGCCGGCGGGCGCTGGACGTAGTCCAGGTGCAGGCTGACCGGGACCGGCGAGCTATCTACATTGCAATCCATCAGGATTTCTACCGTATCCTCCACGTTCACTTCCAGGCTGCTCAGGCGGCCTCCCAAAGCATAGATACTGCGGGGCAAGCCAAAAAGCCAGTAGAGATAGTCCAACTCGTGAATCTGTGAGAGGATAACACCTCCCCCCAGTTCTTGCTTCGAAGCATACATCTGACGGTAATCCTCGTATGTATGCCATCCCGGTAGATATTCACCAACTTCTGCTCGGACTGTTAGAATTCGACCAATGCTCCTTTCCTGGATGAGAGCATGGAGACGCTGCAGGCAGGGATGAAAACGCATCTGGTAACCTACCACTGCTTTAATATTTCGACTCTCGACCAGGTTGATTAACTCTTCCACCTGCTCGAAATTGTGAGAAAGCGGCTTCTCGATGAACAGGTGGCAACCCGCCTGAGCGGCCTTTAGAGCGATGGGGAGATGCAGGCTGCTCGGGTTACAAACAAATACGGCCTCCGGTTTCTGGGCGAGAGCCTGGTCGAGATCTGCATAGACTCGAATGGCATATTTTTCCTCCAGGCTGCTTCCCTCTTCAACTTTTAATTGATCAGTCAGTACCGGGGAATTATTACGGAATCGAAAAGCCAGGATCTCTATTTCAGAACCCATCAATGTTCGCAGATTGCGAACATGGCGTTGCCCGATGCCACCCAGACCTACCATCAGAATTTTCATAACCATTCCTCGTAAGGCATCACCCTCCCGCAGGTTTGAACTTTTTTCGCTCCAATGACATGTCGTGACTACGGCGTGTTGCCAGCCAAGATGCCCATGATAGCAACCTGCGGGAGGATGAGCAGTTAAAATGTTTCCAGACGAAATCGCGATTTTGTTTGGCCCAGGTCACTTCATTGCCAGGAATTTCGCGCGCGACCTGGAGAATAAAGTCGCCCGCATATCTGATTGTAATTAAGCTGTCAGACAATGCTTGAAAATCTGCATCACCAGTTCCCAGCGGCACTGTGCTGCCTCCAAGGACACGGTCTTTGATATGCACGCTTCCCACCCGGCTGCCATAAGCCGCAAACTCCTCATGTGGATTGTAGCCGAGGGAAGAACTGTTACCGGAATCGTAATTGGCCTTAAGCATGGGATGCGGAAGACGCGCAAGCAGTTCGGCAAACCGCCCGGGGGCCAGGGAGGTTTCCAGATGGATTTCGACGCCGTTTTTTTCAGCGGTTGGCAGGATGCGGGTCAAGGTGGCGCAAACATTGTCAAACTCTGGATCGGTATCAATGCGGGAAGCATCCACGAAGGGCACCACCATCCGGTTGATGCCCAGCAGATGGCCGCGGCCGAGCAGCCATTCCAGAATTGCCAGGCGTTCCGCCATCTCGGATGCGCTGGCCCGCACCAGAGGCCGGTCCATGAAATAGTCGGCGCATACGGATAAGATTTGAACATTATATCGCCTGGAGAGCGATTTCATTTGTTCTATGCCCTCATCCGTTGAGAGAGGATTTACATCCGCTCCATACAGGTCGTAGATCCATTCGATACAATCCAGTTCAGCCTGGGCAGCCAGTTCAAATTCCTTAGCCCAATGCTCACGCGGAAAACACTGAATGCGGTTATCCACAGGCGGTAAAAGGCGCCCTTGCATGATACCGATGCGCGTCATTTGATCATCCACTTCCCATACTACCGAGTAGGCGTTGCCCTGAGTTTATCGAAGGGTGCTGCCGAAGGCCTACTCGGCGCATCGACGCGGCGGAGTTTCTTCATGACCGGCACTTCTCTCTCGATCACGCGCTTGATGCCATCGCCCATGGCAGTCTCGACCAGGCGGATATCGCGCACGAGGCGCGTAAAGCCTTGTGGCTCAACCGACGCGGCTTGATCAGAGCCCCACATCGCCCGGTCGAGGGTAATGTGACGCTCCACCACGCAAGCGCCCAACGCCACCGAGGCTATCGTCGTAGAGAGGCCGGTTTCATGACCGGAATAACC
>JASEHI010000011.1 GCA_030018695.1 Anaerolineales bacterium | reverse complement strand
TCTTGCTGGCGTATGTGTACTTCTACGACCAGCGCGGCGGTGGTGTGGAGATCGAAATCAAAGAGGACAAACAAGGCCTGGGAACCTCCAAACGCAACAAGAAACGCTTCGCAGCTCAGCAAATGGTGTGCCAACTGGAAGCCCTGGCACATAATCTTCTGGTTTGGGTACGCCGTTGGCTGGCTCCCCATTGCCCAAAAGTGGCAAATTTCGGCTTCCTGCGTTTGATCCGGGATGCGTTTCATGTCACAGGCATGGTCGTGTCGGATGCAACGGGCTGTATCTTGCAAATCATTCTCAATCCGGCCGACCCACTGGCCAAGGAGTTACAGGTTGGTCTGGCCGCTATCCTCGCCCAAGAGCACATTGCCGTTAGTTTGGGCGAAACTTAGGTACCTAGAATAACTTCATCTGCTCTGGCGGCTCGATGGGATCCGCGCTCAGTTCTCTAGCCCATCTTTCACGTGTAAGACTGGATGTCTCAGCCAGGCGCCGCAGGTGACGGAATTTGAGCACGCGCCAACCGCCGCGCCAAATTTGTTCCAACGAGGGGTCGCGGCGTAGTTTACATGCCAGCAGCCCGGCGCGGCCGCCAGGCATCACCAGCAGACTGCGTTCAGGTGGATAGGGGTTCTCACGTAGTATCCGACCGGCGGCGGCTGAAGCCAGCAGGTAGAAGGCATAAGCCGGCTTTCCCTTTTCCTGCCACAGCAGCAGGCGGTGAGTACCTTCAGGCTGGAGGGTGGTGAATTTCAGACGAGCGGCGAGGCTCTCCAGCGCGTCGCCGGCAGCCTTCAGGTCGGCGTGGCGGACTGAGGCGGAATCCTCGGGGCGGAGATGCCAGCGTCCATTTGATTCGGTTGCATAGGAGGTCAAAATATCCCTGAGGATGCCGAGCGATGGCGTAAACAAGCCGGGCAGCCGGGTGTAGAGGCTTACTTCAAGTTCGCGCTGGGTGCATTCGGGATGCTCTTGCCGAGTAGGTGATGAGCACAAAAACTGAACGGCAGCCTTTTCCGCCCGGTCAGGCAGCGGGTCGTTCTCCCGCGAGTATTCATGCAACCCCCATAATCCGACCTCCAGGCTGTGCTGGCTGCCAGCATGACGGAGGTAGGCCGGCGAAGTGAGCGCCTGCTGGATCGGCGCGTGGATTTGCGTTAGCGCCTCCTCACGCCACGCCAGGGCGCGTTCTGCAGCCAGGGCGGAAAGACCGGCCGCGTGCAGGTGCAAGTAAGATACCGGTTCACCGCGTTCCTGTACATAACTATTCATTACCCGGCCAACTATAGAAGGGTCGAACTTTTCGTCAGGGCGGAGACTGAAAGCCCGCCGCTGCCAGAGGATCTGCACCGGATCGTGACGGGTACGCAGGGCGATGCCCTGCAAATCAAAACCAGCCGCGGCGGTTGCCAGCATAACGGCGGACAGGAAAGAAGGTTCCGGCTCGGCGACCAGCGCAAAGAATGGCGTGGTGAGTGGGATGTGCGGGGCGAGATTCTTCAGCGTCGCGTACAGTGCGGCGGTGTGCCAGTTCCAATCATACCGGCGACGACGCAGAACACGCTTGAACGGGCCGACGGCCTCACGTCCCCACAACCAGCCGGCCCACAAGGCCGATAGAGTCCAGAAGGCCTGGTTGGGGCGCGGCAGCGCAGTCAAGACGAATTGGATGGGTATTTCTTTCAGGCGCGGTGCCAGCTCCCGCACCGGGCCTTCGAAGAGGCAAATGCCGCCGCTTTCAGGCGGGTGGAGCGGCCAGACCGTCAGCGGCACAGGCGGCGACTCGCCGGCCCAGGTCTCTACGCCCCTTTCGAGCGCCAGCCAGATATTATTCTCGCGAAAGCGCGGTGGAATGGTCAACTGCTTCGGGCGTGGACGTTCAGCCGGGTGCGGCCAAAGGGTGTTGCCTTCGTCGCAGGCGGTCAAGACCAGGGCGAACATGCAGCGCCGTCGTTCGGGAGTTAACGCAAGGCCGTCCAGTTTGTTGATGATGGTAACCAGGGCATAGACGGCGCGCGGCAGGTAACATTCCAGGGCTTCCTCGGCGTGGACGCGATCCGGGTCTTCACGGGGGGCAACGCGCTCCAGAGCGCGCGAACGGTGCAGGCTGGCGGTGGCGGCCAATTGCGCGGCATGTTGCTGGTCGGCGGGAGTAGCCTGGCGCTCGCCGCTTTCCCCGCATTGCGGGCAGCGGAAAATGCGCGCCAGCGGAACTTCGCCGCCGCGCTCCCAAATGAAAGCCTCGGCTGGGAGGCTGCGCTGGCATTTACCGCACTCGGTGAGATAGAGGGATTGCAGATGGGTTTCCAACCGCTCTTTGCCTTTGCGGGAAACGGCCAGATCGGCCAACGCGGCTTGTAAGTCAGACTTGGAAGGCGGCGCGGCGGCTAGATCCAGTTGGAAACGCGTCACCGGATTGTTGACCGCGACCAGCACGCGATAACCGGCGCGCGCCATTTCGACCGCCAGGCGGGGCGAGGCTCCGAACGGGTCCAGCACCCAGTTTTCGCGCTTCGTCTCGCTCCCTGGCCCGGCCGCCATGGGAGGCAACGCAGCATGTTCTGCCAAAAACGCCGCGGCGATGCCCTCTGGTACGGGAGGCAGATAACGTCCCAGCGGCTCCGGGCGAGCTGCTTCATTTCCCGGAATAAAAGGCAAGGCGGAGAGAATGTCCATCAAATGTTAGTATAATGATTTGGGAGGAAAAAGCAATCCTTTGGAAGGAGGTCTTTTTGAGAAATACGCTGCTTACTGAATTAGCAAAAACCCATATCACAATTCCTTTGCCCGCTGGATAAGTATTATAATAGCGTACTGTCGTAACGCGGAATTCATTCCGCGACCAAAGGGCGATATGAATATCGCACTACCGAGTAGGTGCTGCGCACAAAATCTTCGTGGTCACTGAGCCTGCCGAAGTGCGGTTGCGATAGTTTTTCAAGGGTAATACTTTATGCCCAAATCTGATCTCGTTTTACTCGCTCTAGATAATCCTGATATCCTGCCTTTATTCGAACGGGCGCTGGCGGCCGCATCCTATCAGGTGGCAATTGCCCGTGACCGGGCTGCGCTCGACAAAATATTGCAGGAGACCTCGCCTGCTTTGTTGATCATCAGTGATGTTTTCAAGGAAGGCAGCGGGATAGATATTTCTGCCGCGTTGCTCGAACGCATGCCGACCTTGCCCATCCTTCTGTTTGTCACTCACGAATTACCCTCGACAACCAAAGCTGCGCTACGTGTGGGGATCAGCGATACCCTCAACCCACCACTGCGAATTGACGATATCATGCGCAGCGTGGAAAACAGCCTGAAGCGCGCGCAATGCATCGGAGATTGGACCCGGCGCGAGGTCAAGCGCACAACCGCATCGCTCGAAAAACGAGTCAACGAGTTACAAAAACTTGAAACCATCTTCAATCACATCGAAGACGGTGTGATCATCCTGGGTAAGGATCACCGCATTCTCTTGCTGAACCCGGCTGTGCGGAAAGCGTTTGCTCTGGGACAGAGTGACATAGCTGGTAAGAATATCCTGGATGTAATCGAGCATCCAGCCTTGGATTCGCTGCTGAATTCCGCTTCGGCCAATCTGCATCAATATCATGAGATCGGCTTCGAGGATGGCCGCGTCTTCAATGCGCAGTGTGCGCCTATCCCTGACATCGGCTTGGCCATTACCATGCAGGAAATTACGTACTTGAAACGTATTGACCAGATGAAGAGTGATTTCGTTCACGCGGTTTCACATGATTTGCGCTCGCCACTTACCGCTATTCTTGGTTATGTTGAACTGCTCGATCGCGTTGGGCCGCTCAACGACCAGCAGCGGGAATTCGTCCGGCGCGTACGCGTCAGTGTGCATAACATAACCGCCCTGGTCAACGACCTGTTGGACCTGGGTCGTATCGAAGGCGGATTTGGAGGTCAGAAAGAGATCGTCCGGTTGGATGGAATCCTGAACTATACCCTGGATAATCTGAACAACCAGATACTCGGAAAAAAACAGCATATCCACGTTGAACTGCCCCCAAATATACCCTCGCTGCGCGGCGACCCGATCCATCTGCGCCAGATGCTGGATAACTTGATCGGGAATTCTATTAAATATACGCCCGATGGAGGCGAAATCCAGGTGAGAGTCGAAGTGAATGAAGGGCAGGTCATCTTGCGGGTTTCGGACAGCGGCCCGGGCATTCCGCCTGCCGACCAGCCGCATATTTTCGAGAAGTTCTACCGTGCCAGCAATGTGGTAGACAACGTGCAAGGCTCTGGCCTTGGGTTGGCCATTGTCAAATCAATCGTGGATAATTATGAAGGTCGCATCTGGGTGGATTCTGTTCTTGGGCATGGCGCGACGTTCACTGTTGTCCTGCCGGCTTATCGCCCGGAAGTTATGGAAACCCGGCCGGCTTAGTCCAGGTTTTCGCGCCCCAAACTTTCGTGGGGGACCAAAAAAACTGCCTCCGCTGGGTTGGAGCCAACCAGCGGAGGCGTTCGCCAAAGGAGGAGACAGTGATGAGCAAGTTGGAGGTGTCCTATTCCCGTCTCCGCACAAATAATAGCCCAACTTGATATGCAAGGATAGCGCGGAAAGTCATAGATAAATCGTGATTAACTTCACAATCCAACCAATGCTCGCTTCAAGAAAGCGCGTACTACCTCCACGGCTTCGGTTGTAGTTTGATAGCCGGCGATGTGAATACCGGGCTGGCTATTGCCGGTGATCATTTTTGAGACCGGTTGCCCATCTCTGTAGCAGCACAGGACTGGTTTTCCGAGACTCAAGGCGAAAGCGACCTCATACCCAACCCCATGTGAGGGAGTGCTGACCTCGGCGATCAGCGCGTCACAGCTTCGGATCCAGGCTACGTCTCGCTCGTAGACCTCGCGCGGGCTGGCAATTGCCTCCAGCGCCTTGACCTCTGCCCCGGCCAGATGTGCGGTCGGGACCTCGTGCTCGTCCTCCAGCAAGGCGCGGATGATGGCTTGGTAAACGGGTTCGAACGCGCGCCCACCGGTAATGGAACAGGCGAAGTAGATGTTCATTTTTTGGCTTTGGATATGCTGGAAAGCAGTCCCGAATTCGGGGAATCGGGCGGTTGGTGCGCTGGATTTCCCCGCGCGCCGCGCCGGCTTTCCAGTTCTGTGCTAAAGGCGATCCAATCTGGGACGAGAAGCGCCAGCCGGGGGGTTTTATCCGGGAAGAAGAGCGGCGAGATGAACAGACGCAGCGCGAATTGGGATATCGGGAAGCCGGTCAGTTCGAGGATTACGGCTGTTTTGGCTGCCAGGGGGCGCATCAATCCCTGCCTCCACGCGCTCTTGTTTTTTATCGGGAAAAGAATCCCCATTTCAGCGCTGTATGTCCGCCGGATGCGCCGGTAGGAGATGTTCAAACGCAGGAAGGGTGTGATCAACCGCAGGTGATCGTTATACGCCTGGACGTAAGCTGTTTTCCGTATCGAGGCAAAAAAGATGGTCAAGAAAATGGCGAATCCACCCGCGCCGGCCAGTCCCCAAAGTTCCCAGTCAGTCAGCTTTATAAAGCTGACTTGAGGCATCAGGATGGGCAATCCGCCCAGCCAGCCAGGGCCAGCAAGGACAACCCGATTGCCAGAGTGGCCTTCCACCAACGGTCAAGCATGTACTGATAGACGATGAGCAGATGACGGCGACCATGCTTAGTCATAGCGTATTAGTTGTCAGCCTCCGGGTCCAAAATCGAGGTGGCCGGTTGACCCTCGGGGAGTGACTCAGAGCCGGTCAGTTGCTGGCTGAGGCGTGAAAGCGAGCGCTCGAGATGCTCCCCGCGCTGGCTGAAGGTGATGTCGCCGCGCGTACGCTCAATGATGCTGCGGGCTACATCTGCTTGGCGGCGCAGGCCATTGGTGATGGCGTCAGGATAATCCATCGTGACCAGCACCGAAAAGATGTCGTCCATGTGACCGAGCAGGCCTTCGGCCTCCTCTGAATAGCCGTGGCGCAAGATGTCGAGGCAGCGGCGACGCAGTTCGCCGACGACCTCCGCCAGGCCGTTCAGATAGGTGGGATGGATCACCCCCAAGTCGTCCGGTGTGGGCAGCGGCTGATGCTGGATCAAGGCGCAGGTGATGTTGGCCTCGGCATACTCTTTGAGCGCATCCTGTGTGTAGCCAGCGTAGTACAAGTCGGAAAATTGAGCCAGGTCGCTGCCCAGGGTTTCGGCCAGCTTGCGAGCTTCATCGAGGTGCACTTGCATGACGTCCGTCTCGTCACGGTGGACGGCGCGGATGGCCAGCGCACAGTGACGCGTCAGGGCGCGGGCTTGGGCCAGCGCCTTGTCGCGCGCCGCATTTTTGACATCCAGGCTTTGCCGAATCTGGTCGGCGATTTCTTCCAGTTTGTGCATTCGAGTTTCTAATTCTCTTTTGGCGCTTCGGGCGGCTGGAAGGGACGGAAAAGATGTTCGGCCAGCGGAGAATTGCCTGGCACGGCGATCTCACCGAAGGCAGCCTCGTAGCGCGTCAGGTTCTCACCCAGCGCCCGGTGCAGCAGTTTGGCGCTCAGGGGCGACATCAGGATGCGGGCGCCAACGTTCGCTTTGGTCTCGCCGGGCAGGAGGTGAGCAAAATCAAAGACCAGATCCGCCGGGGAGTGGGCGATGCGCACCAGATTGGCGTAAACGATTTTCAAGTCAGAGGCCACTTCCAGGGTGGGGGAGGCAGGCCGGGGCGGGGGGAGAGTCATGTTTATCTCCAGATGAGTTTAGAAGGGGATGTCCGGTTCTTCTGCGACGGCAAAACCAGCTCCTTCATCTGTTGGTGGGGCTTCACCTTCACCCCGCGAGGAGAGGAAGCGCACGGTCTGGGCGCTAACCTCGAAGGAGGCGCGCGGGCTGCCCTCCTGCCCGGTCCAGATGCGCGGGCCGCCGGTGGCCGGGTCGGCCGTCAGGCGGCCTTCGACGAGAACTTTGCTGCCTTTTTTGAGATACTGGTTGCAGGTTTCGGCTTGTTTACCCCAGGCCGAGACGCGGAACCAGATGGTCTCTTTGACCGTTTCACCGGCATTGTTAGTGTATTGCCGGTTTGTGGCCACGGAAAAGGAGGTGACAGCCTGCCCGGAAGGCGTGTAGCGCATTTCCGGGTCGCGGCCCAGATTGCCGACGATGATGGTGGTTTGATACATAGTGGAGGTCTCCTCTCAAGGGTTTGCAACCCGCCGCACCGCGGCGGGGACAGGGTGATAGACCAATTTTACCCCATCGCGTCAAATCCAAGAGAACCAGAATCTGTGGATTGATAATCAGCCATAATCAGGGTAAACTTGACATATCTGAACCGGATTTGATCATGAATGAGATGAACAAGAATTTGACCAAAGAAAGTGATTGCAGCGACTCTGCGGACAGCCAGCCTCCCAGTTACGGGGGCGGGCGTACGCTCGTTTTGATTCCGCCAGACCCTGACAGTTAGGAAGGATGTGAATGCGCCTCCTTTCTGACCGATCATTTCACGTCGAAAGGAGAACGCCAATGCTCACCATCCTGAAGAAAACCAGCGACGGTCTGCGCACGTTTGAACGTCTCGTCGAAAATAGTTGGATCAATGTAATAGACCCCACCCCAGAAGAGATCACCCGGCTCGAAGAATGGGAGATCCCCTCTGAGATGATCACCTACCCGCTCGACTTGGATGAAATGGCGCGCACTGAGCGGGATAACGGCTTCACCTTTATCCTGATCCGCATCCCGCAATTCATGGGGGCCGGCGTGGACATTCCCTACACAACCATCCCGCTCGGGATCATTATTGGGGACAAATTTGTTGTCACAATCTGCAAAAGCGATCATCCTATTCTTCAAGAACTGGTGGCCAAGCCCTCCAGCAAAATAACGCCGGCCAAGCGCAACAGATTTGTGCTGCACATCTTCCTGAACACTGCTTATCGCTACCTCAGCCACCTGCGGCAAATCAACAAAACGGTCGAGGCGCTTGAGGATCAGTTGCAGCAATCCACGCGCAACCGCGAGGTGCTGGAGTTGCTCAAATATCAAAAAAGCCTGGTCTATTTCACCACCGGACTGCGGTCGAACGAAGTGATGATGGAGCGCCTCCAGCGCTCCCAGATGTTCAGCCAATATGAAGAGGATCGTGACTTGCTCGAGGATGTTCTGACCGAAAACCAGCAGGCTATCCAGATGACAAATATTGCCAGCAACATCCTCAGTTCGATGATGGATGCCTTCGCTTCGATTATTTCCAACAACTTAAACGTGGTCATGAAAGCGCTGGCAGCGATCACGATTGTGGTGAACATGCCGACCATTGTCGCCTCGTTCTATGGCATGAATGTGAATCTGCCCTTTCAATCCCACCCTCTGGCATTCTTCATCACGTTGGGCATATCTGCTTCGCTAGTCGGAACAGCAATCTATATCTTTGCCAAACGGGATTGGTTTTAGACAAGCACGCCGCCGGCAAGTAAACATCAGCCCTCCGCAGTTTCCTGCGGAGGTTTCGTGTCATGCCTATGGCGTCTCTTGCCGAGTAGGTGCTGCGCATACGCTGGGTGGAATATTCTTTTCCTCCAGCATCTGGATGCCGTTACGAACCTGGGTCATGACGCGCTCCAGTTCCATATTCAGTTTCAACAAAGAATCCAGCGCATATTGATCGGCGCCGACTTTTATATTCTCGGCCTCCATGCGCGCCTGCTCGATGATCTGGCCGGCGCGCTTTTGAGCTTCCTGAGCGAGACCGTCCTTCTCCACCAACTGATCGGCTTTTTCGCGCGCCAGGACCAAGGTCCGATTCGCCTCTTCCTGAGCCTGGGCGAGAATCCGATCTTTTTGGGAATAGACCTGCTGCGCCTTCTTGACCTCTTCCGGAATGGAAATACGCATCTGGTCAATGATATCCAGGAATCGGTCTTCATCCACAATGACGTTATGGGTCAGGGGGATGGGGCGGCTTTCGTTGAAGAGTTCTTCCAGGCGGTCAACCAGGTGAAGGATGTCCATACGCTCCTCCGTTCAGGTGCACAAGAGAGTGCTCCGCTAGATTCAATTACTAATCTCTATTCTCGAATATCTGATCTCTATTCTAATCCCGAAGTGCATTTGGCGATACATGTCTACCGCTCATGCTGGTCAGCTTGATCTTTAGCGCCTTCTCGACCTGCGGCGGCACCATGCTGGAGACATCCCCTTCAAGCGAGGCGATCTCGCGCACAGTACTGGATGAAAGAAAAGTATGTTCTTCAGCGGTAATCAGGGCGATAATTTCGATATCCGGCGCCAGGCGATGATTGGCCAGCGCCATACGGAACTCGAACTCGAAATCCGAGAAGACGCGCAAGCCGCGCACGATGACTTGCGCCTCGATCTGACGGCAGACATTGACGGTCAGGCCGCTGTAACCGATGACGCGTATCTTGGGATGATCATTGAAGGTTGCATTGACCAGCTTGATGCGTTCCTTGGGTGAGAATAGCAGCGATTTCAACGGTTTATCGTAAACGGCAATGACCAGTTCGTCGAAAAGACGCGCCGCACGCACAGCAATGTCAATGTGACCATAATGGATGGGGTCGAAGGTTCCGGGAAAGAGAGCGCGGACCATAATTAACTGACATCTCCTTTGCCATTGCCCCAGAAGCGCCCCAGGGCATCAGCTAAAAGTTGATTTTCGGGCATTTGTAAATCGGGATCGCGCTCGAACAAAGCCTGCGCTTGCAGGCGAGCTTTCTCGATCATGCGCACGTCGCTCAACGAGGCCATGCGTAAACCGGCATAGCCGGATTGGCGCGTACCCAGGAATTCACCTGGGCCGCGCTGTTCGAGGTCGCGCTCGGCAAGCACAAAGCCATCGTTGGTCTCGGCCATGGCAGTCAGGCGCTCATTTTCGACCGCATCTTCGTGAGTCGGGACGAGCAGACAGTAGGATTGGGCCGCACCGCGCCCGACCCGTCCACGCAACTGGTGCAACTGGGCCAGGCCGAAACGGTCCGCGCCTTCGATGAGCATGACAGTCGCGTTGGGGATGTCCACGCCCACCTCGACCACTGTGGTGGAAACCAGCACGTGGAATTCGCCCTCCCGGAAGCGCAGCATGACGGCGTCTTTCTCGTCGGGACGCAGCCGCCCGTGCAGCAGGCCGACCTTCAAATTTGGGAAGATCTCCTGCTGAAGGCGGGCTTGCTCGGCCGTGGCAGCCAGCAAATCGCTCTTTTCACTCTCCTCGATGAGCGGATAGATGACGAACACCTGCCGGCCTTCTGCGACTTGGGAGCGGATCAGGCTATAGGCGCGTTCACGCTCGCGCGGCGTCAGGACATGCGTCTCGATCTCTTGGCGTCCGGGCGGCATCTCGTCCATCACCGAAAGGTCGAGGTCGCCATAAACGGTCAGGGCCAGCGAACGCGGGATGGGTGTGGCGGTCATCACCAGCAAGTGCGGGTTGGTCGCTTTCGAGCGCAGCGCGGCGCGCTGTTCGACGCCGAAACGGTGCTGCTCATCAATCACGGTCAGTTGCAGGTCGGCAAATGTGACCGGGTCTTCGAGCAGGGCGTGTGTGCCGATGACGACCTTGATGCTGCCATCGGCCAGCCCGGCGCGGATCGTCTCTTTCTCGGACTCGGGCGTGTCGCCGAGCAACAAGCGCACCGACTCGACCCCGAACCGGCCCTCCCCTGCCAGCAATTGACTCAGATTGCGGAAATGTTGTTCCGCCAGGATGCTGGTCGGGGCCATGATAGCGGCCTGCGAAGTTCTCGTAGAGGGCGCGCCAGCCTCCGTCACGATCGCCGCGGCCAGGGCCGCCACCACCGTCTTCCCAGAGCCGACATCGCCCTGCAAAAGCCGGTTCATCGGTTTGCCGGAAGCCAAATCCTTGCGGATATCGGCCACGGCGCGTCCCTGCGCGCCGGTCAGCGCAAAGGGTAGCGAGCCTATGCGCGCTTCCAGCCAGTCATCCGGCGCCGCGAAGACGCGGGCGTCCGCAGCCTGCCAGTCGCGCTTCTGGCGCAGCACGCCCATCTGGAGGAAGAAGATTTCGTCGAAAGCCAGCCGCTGGCGCGCGGCGCGCAGGCTCTCCTGATTATCCGGGAAATGCACCTGCAGGAGGGCTGTTTTCAGGTTGAGCAATTCCGCAGACGAGCGGATGGACTCGGGCAAATGGTCGCTCAGTTTGGGTGACCAGTACGAGACAACCTCTCTCAACCGTGCGCGCAGCCACTTCTGGGCGACATTGGCCGTCAGCGGATAGATAGGTACAATGCGGTTGGTATGCAGATTCTCGACTTCTACCGGCTCCCAATCGGGGCTATTCATCACCAGCCGGCCAAGATACTGGTCAATTTTACCGGAGACGGATATGGAGTCGCCGCCATGCAGGCGGTTGGCGAGCCAGGGTTGGTTGAACCAGGTCAGGCGCAAACCGCCGGTGCCATCCTGGATGACGACCTCCACAATGCTCACAGCCCCGGCGCGCACCGGGCGGCTGGTCACAGTTTGGACAGTGCCGATTACGGTGACTTCGTCGCCATAATTCAGGCGGTGGATGGGTTTCAACTGGCTGTAGTCGTCGTAACGGCGCGGGAAGTAATAGAGCATGTCGCCCAGGGTGCGCAAACCGAGCCTGGCGAGATCCCGGGCGTGACTCTGGCCAATTCCAGCCAGGACGGTCAGCGAGGCGTTCAGCGCGATCGGGGTCTGGCTGGTGCGGCCACCGGGGTGCAGGTCGGCGCGCCCCTTTTCAGCTCTAGGCGGTGAGGCTGGGCGGGATGGCTGAACGGCCGGTCGTTCTTGCCTGGCTGGGGCGGGCTGGATGGTCTGGCCGGGTGCAGCAGCCGCAGGCTCCGCGGAAGCAGCGGGAGGGGCATCCGGCTGCGATTCGCGTCGCGTGGTGGTTTGTCCCTGGATTTGTTTCCACAGTGTTTTCAGCGCCTCGGCGCGTGCTTCCGGCGTCAGGTCATGATAGCCCCGCAGGCAAGCAGCGACAGCTTGCAGGATCTCTTCGGGGACACTTTCATTGCGAGCATCCGCCGGCCATAAATCCAGGAGTTTGACTAAGCCGCCGATAATCGCGCGGTCTTGATAGCCATTATCGTATTCGAGGCGGAAGTATTTTCTGAGTTTCTCCAGTGAAGGCTGCATGGGGTAATTTTATCATGGGAAAAGGAGACAAAGGAGACAGATGTACAAAAGCGACAAAGGAGCCAGAGGTCATCTGGCTCCTTTGGTTCCTTTGGTTCTTTTGGTTCTTTTGTCTCACGCTTTTACCGCCGCTAGCCCCAGCCCGTTCGGGCCGGTGTGCGTGCCGATGACGGTGGTGACATTGACCACCAGCGGCGGTGTGGGTAGTTTCGGTTTGAGGTCTTCGAGCAGTTGGCGGGCGGCGGTTTCGGCGTTGGTATGCAGGATAGCCAGGCGTTCAAGCGGCCCCCACGAGTTTAGCGCCTCGCTCAATCGCAGAATACCCTGCGAGCGGGTGCGCACCTGGGCCAGTCGCTTGATGATGCCGAAGCGCAGTTCGATCACCGGCCGGATGTTGAAGAGATCACCGATCATCGCCTTGGCCCAAGAGACGCGACCGCTGCGGCGAAGATACAGGATGGTATCCAGCAAGGCGACCACGCGCACACGCCCCTTTACGCTCTCGACAAGCCCGAGGATATCCTCCAGGCTGATGCCGCGCGCAACAGCTTCAGCCGCGGCGAGCACTTGAAACCCCAGCCCCAGGCTTAACTGACCGCTATCCAGCACGTGCACGCGCGGGCCAAATTGTTCGGCGGCCAGGCGCGCCGCGTTGAAGATGCCGCTCAACCTGTCTGGCGGATGGATGGAAAGAATATGTGCAGCGCCGGCATCGAGCAGCCGTTCGTAGCGTTCCTGGAAGCTGCCAACGGATGGCGCCGAGGTGGTCGGCGGAACGGATAAGTTTGGCAGGCGTTCGTAAAACTCCTCACGGGAAATCCCTTTACCGTCTTCGTAACTTTTACCGCCAATGTTCAGAATGGCCGGTATGACTTCGATACTGTGCTGGAGGCGTAATTCCTCCGGGATGTCGGCGGTGCTATCGGTTACCAATGATATTTTCATTTCGACCTCGCCTCCGGTTTTTCCATCACCACCAAACCGATGCACTGCGGACCAAATAAGGTCGCCAGGTGTGCTCCAATGGCGTGCACACTGAATGGGGTTTGCGGGAAACTGACCTCGACATACTCGCGTAATGGCCGGGCGCGCAAGTGAGTAAGCCCGGTTCCCTGAATCAGGGCAACATGGTAGGGATCGTTAAACTCGTCTATATATTCCTGAAGTGATTCGAGCAGGTGGCGCTGGGTGCGCACCTTGGCCATCGGCGTCAGGCGTCCTTCTTCCAGGATAAAGAGCGGCAGCAGTCCCAACATCTCACCGATGAAGGCTTGAGAGCAGTTGAGAAAACCTGCCTCGGCGAGATAGCTCATCTCTGGGATGCAGAAGAGCATAAAAACGCGCGGGATGGTCGCCCGCACCAACTGTTCGATCTCCACCGGGGATGCGCCGGCAACGGCTGCCCCGGCCGCAGTCTGAACTAATAAACCCAGGCCGATGGCAGTGGTCTGTGAATCGACCACCTGGATGGTGGCGTGATTGGTGTACTGGCCGGCGGATTCCTCAGCCCAGTGGAACATCGGGCTGAGAAACGACGAGAGGGTGATAATGAAAATGTAATCAAATTCCCGGCTTAGCCGGGTAAAATAATCTGAGAATACCTGTCTGGCTGGGGGAATGAGCCGTCCTCCTGACGCTTCTTGCGGCAGGCGAGAATTTCTTTGCCGGGTTGTACCTGGTTTTATGCCAAAAGAAATGACATAGACCCGCTCATGGCCGGGAAACCTGGCGCGTGTGAATTGCGCTGTGCTGTCAGTGAGGATGCAGACTTTTTCCATGTTACTACTTATCGCCGAGTAGGCCTTCGCGAAGCACCCTGTGGGTCGGCAGAAAGCTGGATGACTTTACTCCACAGATATGATGAACTGATAATGCGGCTGTCCGCCGTACTGAAGTTCGATCTCTTGAGAAGGATAGGCCGCGCGGATCAAATCAACGATGCGATTGGCCTCGGTAGCCGCCAGGTCTTCGCCATAGAAAAGGGTAATCAACTCATGGTCGGCCGCGTTGGCTTTTTCCAACAGGCCGAGGCAGGCCTGCTCCACAGAGGCGGCTGAAAGAACCAGGCTGCCATTCATCAACGCAATGACCTGCCCCTTTTCCACGGCAACATCATCAATTTCCACTGAACGGGTGGCGATGGTGATCTCGCCGGTCGTCACCTCATCCAGCGCCCGGGTCATCTTGGCCGCGATGGCTTCCACGTCCCCATCCGGGTTGAGCTGCATCATGGCTGCCAGTCCCTGCGGGATGGTGCGGCTGGGAACGATCTGCACCTTTTTGACGGTGACATCCCTGGCGGCCTGGGCGGCCAGGATGATATTCTTGTTGTTCGGCAGGATGATAACCTTGTCGGTCGGCAGGTTTTCGAAGGCGCTCAAGATTTCCTGGGTGCTGGGATTCATCGTCTGCCCGCCCTCGACGATGGCGGCCGCGCCCAGGCTGGCAAAGACGCGCGAGATGCCCGCGCCTGGCGAGACGCTCACGACGGCAATCTGCCCGGGTTCGATCTTGGCCAGCTCAATCCGATCTCTACTGGCCTTGCGGTCAATCTCACCCATCTGGGCGATCAAATTCTCGATGGCGACTTTGGTTACCGTGCCAAGCGTCATAACGAAGTCAATCGGCTGGTAACGGTTCTCAGTCGGGACGTGGATGTGCATCCGATACATCCCATCCCCTTCGCCGACCTGGATTGAAGTGCCAATTCCTTCAAGTTCCCCATAAAACTTCGGCAGGTCGAGCGGCATGGCCGGGACGAAATCAACGACAATCTCGAAATCCTGTCCCGCTTCGATGGATTCCAGGGTGTTCTCCAGAATCATCGTAGACAACGGCTGGACGGTCGCCAGCGGCGCATCCAGCGGCTGGCCGTAGACGTAACGCAACATCCCTTCGAGGATGAAATACAGCCCCTTGCCGCCGGCATCAACCACCCCGGCCTGTTTCAAAACCGGCAGGAGTTCGGGCGTGTACTCGACGGAAGCATCCGCAGCCGTCACGACCTGCGCCAGGATCTCGAACGGATCCTGCGTCTCGTTCAGAGCAGATTCTGCCGCAGAGGCGATATCCTTGGCAACGGTCAGGATCGTCCCTTCCACCGGGCGGACGACGCCTTTGTAAGCCGTGTCGCGCGCCTCAGCAAAAGCGCGCGCCAGGCTGGGGCCGTCCAATGTCTCCTGTTTGTGCAGGGCGCGGGCGAAGCCGCGCCACAACTGTGAAAGGATGACCCCTGAGTTACCGCGGGCACCCATCAAGGCACCCTGCGATACTGCGGCCGCCATTTGGCCGACATTGCGGTGGCCCAGATCATCAATTTCTGACCAGGCCGATTGCATCGTCAATACCATATTCGTCCCCGTATCACCATCCGGGACGGGGAATACGTTGAGCACATTAACCGTCTGCTGGTTGACCTTCAGCCAGGTCAAGCCAGCCTCCACCAGCTTCTTGAGCGCCTGGCCGTCAATCGGCATGGATTTAAATCGCTCGAGGCGCGCCTGAGTATCCAGTTCCATAAAGCTAAATTCTCCTGAACGCTAAAATCAATCGGGTGTGTTTCATTTCAGTTGACACAACCGTCCCGAAGGTTTTGAAAGACGGCTAAATTGGCTCAATTCAACCTTCGGGACGTTCTTTCTTTCAATTCATTTGAAACACACCCAAATCAATCCGGGTTGCTGACGCGCAGTCCCTGAACATGGACATTGATTTGGTGAACCGGCATGCCCAAGGCCTTCTCGACTTTAAATCGTACCGCGTTGCCAACGCTGGACGCCACCGAGGTAATCCGTGTGCCGTATTCCACAATGACGTGAACGTCAATGTCAATCTCTTCGCCGTTGTAATGCACCGAAACGCCGCGCGCCGGTTCGCGGGTGATGCTGCTCGTCAGGCCCTCAGCCAGATTCTTGGGCGCCAGCCCGACCACACCGTAGGATTGCAGCGTGGCATGATAAGCGATCGTCGCGACGGCATTTGGCGCAATATTAATGCCGCCCAGGGTAGTTATTTCTTCGCCCATGATTAATCCTCTGTATCTTATTAACAACTTTTCTTGAATAAGGATGCGAACTGTGGTAAAATCACCCGCTTGAAATCAGCGGGTAAACCCGTCAGCTATTATGGTATGAAAGGAAGTTGCAAGATGGCTAAGTGCGCACATTGTGGCAAGACGACCACCTTCGGTCACAACCGGTCTTTCTCGATGCGGGCGACCAATCGCTCTTTCCGCCCGAACCTGCAAAAGGTGACGGTCCTCGCGAGCGGCCGCAAATTAAAGAAACTGCTCTGCACCAAGTGCATCCGTACACTGGTGAAGACGGCATAATCGTAGGGCGGCTTTCTTAGCCGCCAATCGGCTGGTTAGCCCCCTTCTGGGATGCTTCGCGAAAACCAGCCCTTCAAAGATCGCGGCGCAAGTCGTGATTTTTGTTTTGTAGTACCGAATTAATTCGGTACTACTCTCCTCAATTCCCGGATACCCGCCGCGATGCCTTGTGGATAGTCGAACACGGCATGCGCCGCGACAAAGGCATTTGCGCCCGCTTTGCGGAGCTCTGGCAGGGTCTGCGCCGAGATGCCGCCATCCACCTCCAGCCAGGCAGACGAACCGATCGCAGCCAACATGCGGCGCAGGGCGGCGACCTTTGAGATCGTCTCAGGCAGGATTGTCTGCTTGGAGTAGCCCGGGTTGACGGTCATCACCAGCACCAGGTCAATCATAGGCAAGACTGGCTCGATCGCTGTGACGGGCGTGCCAGGGTTCAACGTCACGCCGGCGGCGCAGCCCAAGGCTCGGATTTTTTGCAAGGTGCTATCTAAATTCGGACAAGTCTCCACATGGACGGTCAGGTGGCTCGCCCCGGCTTTCGCGAAGGCCTCCAGTAAGCGCTCTGGAGACTCGACCATCAGATGCACGTCCAGAGGCAGCTTCGTGACCCGGCGGCAGGCCTCCACAATGAAAGGCCCCATGGTCAGATTCGGCACAAAGTGACCATCCATCACGTCCACGTGGATCCAATCCGCGCCGGCGGCCTCGCATTCGGCAATTTGTTCGCCGAGTCGGGTAAAGTCCGCCGAGAGGATGGAAGGTGCGAGGATGTATTTCTGGGACATGGGTGAGGAAACCAAAACCGTAAAACGTAAGAAAACCTGCCAACCTGCCAACGTGCTAACGTGCTAACGTGCCAACGTGCCAACGTGTAAACGTGCCAACGTGCAAACGTGCAAACGTGCAAACGTGCCAACGTGCAAACGTGCAAACCTTACCGAATGGGCGGATTATACACGAAATACACCCAAACCCAGAATGGGATCAGTCCACCGACCGCCAGCAAGGCCAACAAGCCCAAACCGACCGAGACCCAGTCAATATTCAGGCTGGCCATCTCTTCGGCTACCGTCAGGCCTTCGGCGGGGGGGATGGTGTACTCCATAACGGGAGCCGCTTCCGGGGTCAAAGCCAGCGCCGGGGCGTTGCGGGCGTCCCCGAAGTTCAGCAGCACGCGTCCCAATTGGTCCGCGGTGCGATAACGAGCGGATGGCTCTTTCGAAAGCACCTTGAGCAGGATCTGTTCCAGTGTGGGCGAAATGTCGGGGAGCATTTCGGTCAGCCGCGGCGGCTGGACATCCAGATGCATGCGAGCCAGCTCAGTGGCAGTGGTCGCGTTGAAAGGCAAGGCGCCGGTCAACATCTCATACATTACCACGCCCAGCGAGTAGACATCCGAAGCCGGGGATGGCGCCGCGCCGGAGGCCTGCTCGGGGGAAAAATATTGCGGCGAACCCCAAACCACGTCACTCTTCTCGTCGGGGCGGATCGAAGCCAGGGCGCGGGCGATGCCGAAATCGGCCACTTTGAGGCGTTGATCCGGCGTGACCAGCATGTTCTGCGGCTTGACGTCGCAATGCACCAGGCCGGCGCGGTGGGCATAGCCGATCCCGGCGCAGGCCTGGATGATAAGCGGCAGGGCTTCCTCGGGGGTGAAACGGCCGCGTTGCTGGAGCAGCGTCTTCAGGTCCGTGCCGGGGACGTATTCCATTACGATGAACAGTTTTCCGGCGTCCAACCCAAAATCGTGAACGGTGACAATGTTGGGATGGGAGAGATTGGCAGCCGCCTTGGCTTCCTGACGGAAACGTTCCTGAAAGGCTGGATCGCGTGAAAAGTCCTCGCGCATGATCTTGACCCCCACGTAGCGTTCAAGCATCAGGTCACGCGCTCGATAAACGAAGGCCATGCCACCCTTGCCAAGTCCTTCGAGCAACTGATAACGATCGTTGAGCAGGCGCGTTTCTTCCATAGTTCCTTGTGCAAAGTGAAAGTCACAGTCTATTATACGGCCTTTTTTGGCATCTTCTCTACTGAAATTCTCAAAGCCCCTTATAATAGCGGCATGGTCAACACACTCCTGATCTATAACCCGGCTGCCGGACGCTTTTCGGTGCGCCCATTCGTAAGCGGTATCATCCGAGTTTTGAATGAGGCTGGCTGGAGCGTCGAGGTGGCCGAGACGATCAACATCCGCCACGCCACGCAACTGGCCCGCCAGGCCGCCACGGAGAAATTCTCCGCTGTCTTCGCCATCGGCGGGGATGGGACGGTCGGCCAGGTGGCGGCTGGCTTGATCGGCTCGCAGACCGCTCTCGGTGTCCTACCGGCAGGCACTTCCAACGTTTGGGCGCGCGAGATCGGGTTGAATGCCTTCACTTGGAATCACCTGAGAGCCTTTCGCGAGAATGCCCAGATCTTGGCGCACGCGCCCATCTACACAGTAGACCTGGGTCTGTGCAACGACCAGCCTTTCCTGATGTGGGCCGGCATCGGCCTGGATGCTCTCACCGTTCATAAATTAGAACCGCGCAAGCGCTTCGAAAAGTATCTTTCTATCCCGCATTACGCCGCTACGACCATCTGGAACGCCATGCTCTGGCATGGCATGAACCTGCGCGTTTGGGCCGACGACAAGCGCGTCGAGGGACACTACCTGCTGGCTGTGGCGAGCAACATACGTCATTATCTCGGCGGACTGGCAGAGATCTCGCCCCAGGCTTATCTGGACGACGGCGAAATGGATCTCTGGCTGCTCAGCGGCGACAGCCTGGCGGATGCTTTCCGTCATTTCTTCGCCATCACCGCCGGCCGGCATGTCACCTCGGATCAGGCGCGCTGCCTGCCATTCCGCAACGCGCGGATAGAGTCTGAAACGCCATTTTCCCTCCAAATGGACGGCGAGCCGATGTTGGGCGGGCAGCAAGTGACGATCAGCATCGCGCCGCAGGCATTACGTGTGCTGATGCCCCCCCAGGCGGCGGAGCGTCTCTGTGGCCATAAGGCAACAGAATTTAGATGAAAAACATCCTGAACATCAAAGTCATACTGGGCGCGTTGACGACTGCCTCCGTATTGCTGTGTGCGACGTTGGCCTATATTCTGTGGATAGGACCAGCCGCACACCTCCCGGACCCTTCGGCGGTCGCCTCACCTGTGCCTGCCGAAGGCCTAACGGTGGCACTGGCGCAGGCAAACCAGGCTCTGGGGCCGGTTTCCGCCGCGCTGACCCTCATCCCCGCCCCGACCTCCACGCCGCGCTACGTGGCTCCTACCCCCACCCCGCCGCTGCCAGCCGCCTCTTCATTTGTTGTCACCCCCACCCCTTTGCCTGGTACGTTTACCGTCGGCGTCTACGTGCAGATCAGCGGCACTGAAGGCCAGGGGCTGCGTCTGCGCGCTAAGCCGGGGTTAAACAGCCCGCCGCTATTCCTGGGTCACGATTCGGAGGCTTTCCTGGTGACCGACGGCCCGCAACAGGCTGACGGCCACACCTGGTGGTATCTGACCGCCCCCTACGACCAGACCCGTTCCGGCTGGGCGGTGCAGGATTATTTATCCGTTATCCCATCCCCATGATAATTATGAAACCCACCTCCCTCACCGCCAATCGCCAAACCAAAGAATTAACCGTCGTTTGGGACGACGAGCATACCAGCGTGTATTCGTTTTCATTGTTACGGGCGGGCTGTCCGTGCGTGGAGTGTCGCGGCGGTCACGATGCGCAGCACCCTTCGGCAAGCTCAGGGCAGCGCCTACTCGGTAAAATGAGCAACGAACCCAGCCCGGAAGTCTTTGAAATGCACTTGGGTGATTCCCCCGCCACGCGGCTTAAGAACCTGCTCCCCGTCGGCTCGTACGCCATCGCACCCGTCTGGGAGGATGGACACGATTACGGTATCTATAACTGGCATTACCTGCGGGCGTTGTGTCCGTGCGAGGGGTGCGGGGGGAAATATCACATACCTTAAGGTGTGCGGGTGAATGTGGGCGTCGGCGTCACCTTCGGCGTGGCCGTCGGCGAAGGTGTGGCGGTCGCCAGACGTCTCCTCGCCTGCTCGCGCCAATCCGCCGGAACGACATCTTTCGGCATCACGAAATCGGCAGGCAATTCCAACAAGTTGCGCCAGTAGCGCTCGGCATTCCGGGTTTCATTCAACTCTTCCAGGCAAATGGCTTCCCAGTAATCCGCTTGAGCCTGTAATAACCGGTTATTCTTGACCAACGGACGCACGTCGCGTTCGATCTGCATGTAGGCGTTTCCGGCTTGGCCCTGCATCAGATAGACGCGCGCCAGCCCCAGTTGGGCATCGAAGTCAGATGGGTCATAGGCCGCCGCGGCCTTGAAATCCTGTTCAGCCTTATCCAACTCTTTCAGACTCAGATAGGCCAGGCCGCGTTGGTAATAGGCTTCGGCATACTTTTTATCCATTCCGATGGCCCGATCGAGGACGGAGACCGCCGCGCGGTAATCCCCGGCCGCGTTGTAACCCGCGCCCAGGATGACGAAGGCGCTGGGATCGTCGGGTTGGTAAAGCGTGTAAGTTTGCAGCGCGCCGACAGCCTGTTCCAACTGGCCGGTGGCGCTGTAAGCCTGTCCCAAGACCAGATAAGCCGGCAGCAAAGTCATATCCAGCTCGTTGGCTTTCTTGGCAGATGCCAAGGCCTCCGCGTAGCGGCCCAAACCCATCTGTGCCTGCGCCAGGTAGAGATACACCAGGGGAGAATCCGGGCTGAGGCTTTTGGCTGTCTCCAGGTCAGCCAGAGCAGCAATCGGGTCGCCGAGGCGGATGCGCCGTGCACCCCGCGCCAGGTACGCGGCGGTAAATTGCGCATCCAGTTGAATGGCCTTATCCAGATAGGCTGAAATATCGGCCTCCGGGTTTATCGCTTCGACTGCCAACGCCTGACCCAGGTAGCCGGGTGCGAAACCAGGATTGAGCTTGACGGCCTCTTTATAGGCAGCCAACGCCTGGGCGTCATTTCCCATGAAACGATAGCTCTCGCCGATGTAATAATACGCATCCACAGCGTTCGGCTCAATGACCAGCACCTGCTGGAACAGGTTGATGGCGTTCTGGTATTCGCCCTGCTTGAAATAGCGAATAGCCGCTTTGTACGCATCCGAACTGGTTACCGGATGCTGCGTCACGACGTACAACGGCGTGGGTGTGTAAGTGGCCGGTAAAAGCATCCAGAGCGGCGTGGGTGCGGCGAAGGTCGGGGTGGGAGTCCGGAAGAGGGGCGTGCTGGAGGGTGTGAGCGAAACTGTCGCCGTCGGGCGGTGGGTGGGGGTCTTGAGGACGCGCAACGCAGCGCCACGCGGCAGCATTAGAGCCAATAAGACTATGGCGATAAGCATCGCGCTGCCCGCGATCACCAGCAACAGGCGGACGAGCGGGTTAGCCCAACCCCTCTTCTTGGGTTTCTCTTCCGCCTGGATAACCAGTTTTTCTTCCCACCGGCGCGGGCGGTTGAGCGGGAAGGGCGGGATAGAATCGTCCGGCGGCAGCGCGCCGAGCATGGTCAGGCCGCGTTTCGCGGCCACATTCCCAGGCTCCAGTTTGAGCGCCGTCTGCAGGCAATAGAGGCGTTCCTTCGGCGAGTCCACTGCCGCGCTCAACCAGACCCAGTAAGTCGCATTATTTTGGTCGGCCTTCAACAGGCGCGTCAGCAAATCTTTGGCGCGCGCCGGGTCTTTTTTGCGCAGCGCCTCGATAGCCTCCAGGAGCATGGTATCTTCGGCCATGCGTTGAGTCTAGCACAGGCTGATGGATGGGGCAAGCCCCGAACTGCGGGAACACGTGGCGCGGGGTATAATTCAGGGTATGCGCAGACTCATTTTCCTGATGGCTGTCTTGGTGGGACTAACTGCCTGCGGAGGCAAATCGGACCTCGGGCCTGCCACGCCGTTCGCCAGCCCGCGCCCCTACCAGACGGCCACCCCGGCCGCCACGCTATTCGTTGTCACCCCGCTCCCACCGCTGACCGAGATGCTGCTCCCCACCCCGACGCCGTTCACCTACACCGTCGCCGCCGGGGATACCTTGAGCGGCATCGCGACGCGCTTCGACGTGCGCCTGGACGACCTGCTGACCGCCAACCCGGGCCTCTCACCCACTGCCTTGCAGGTCGGCGCGCTGCTGACGATTCCCCTCGGCGGGAACACCTCTGGCGAACCGACGCCCACGCCGGTCCCTTTGGCGATCCTGCAAACGGACTGCTGGCCGAGCGCCGAGGGTGGCCTGTGGTGCTTCGCGCTGGCGCACAACAATTACGCGGAGATAATCGAGAATCTCTCAATGCAGATCACCTTGCTGGATGATTCCGGGCAGGAAATTGGCAGTCAGGTGGCCTATGGATTGCTGAATATCCTCCCTGCGGGAAGGAAAATGCCGCTCGCCGCCTTCTTTCCCGCGCCGCTTCCCGCCGACGTCCATCCCCGCGCCCAGGTTCTAACCGCCATCCGCCTGTCCGCGGACGACCTGCGCTACCTGCCCATCGCCCTGCAAAATACGCTGGTGCGCGTGGATTGGCCCGGGCGGACGGCGCACGTCACCGGTCGCGCCGCCCTGACGACGCAAAGCGCAACGGCTGGCACGCTTTGGGTGCTCGGGGTGGCCTACGATCAATATGGTCACGTGGTCGGTGTGCGTAGATGGAATGCGAGCGAGCCTTTGAAGGCAGATAGCATTTTAGCCTTTGATTTCCTGGTTTACAGCCTCAGTGCGCCCATTGACTACCTGGATTTACTGGTGGAAGCAAGATAGGAGAATCTATGCCTCGCATCGTGCGCGCCCCAAGCGGGACGCAACTAACCTGCAAGTCCTGGCTGACCGAAGCCGCCTATCGCATGATCCAGAACAACCTCGACCCGGAAGTGGCCGAGAAACCCGAAAACCTGGTCGTCTACGGCGGGCGCGGACAGGCAGCCCGCAACTGGGAGTGTTTCGACGCCATCCTCGAGTCGCTCAAGAATCTCGAAGACGATGAGACGCTGCTGGTGCAATCCGGCAAGCCGGTGGCGGTTTTCCCGACGCATCCCGACGCGCCGCGCGTCCTGATTGCCAATTCCAACCTGGTGCCGCACTGGGCCACGCAGGAGCACTTCGACAAGCTCGCCGCGCAGGGCCTGATCATGTACGGCCAGATGACCGCCGGTTCGTGGATTTACATCGGCACGCAGGGAATTCTGCAAGGTACTTACGAGACCTTCGGCGCACTGGCGAAACTGCGCGGCTGGAGTTCGCTCAAGGGTAAATTCTGCCTGACCGCTGGCCTGGGCGGGATGGGCGGCGCACAGCCGCTGGCCATTACCATGAACGAGGGCGTCGGCCTGATCGTGGAAGTGGACCCGGCGCGGGCCAAACGCCGCCTCGAGATCGGCTACGTGGATAGGGTGGTGGACACGCTCGAAGAAGCCATGACGCTGGTCGAGGAAGCCAAAGACCAGCAAAAGCCGCTCTCGGTCGGGCTCATCGGCAACGCCGCGGAGGTGTATCCGGAACTGGCGGCGCGCGGCGTCATCCCCGACGTGGTTACCGACCAGACGCCGGCCCACGACGTGCTCTTCTACGTGCCATCCGGCTTGAGCGTGACCGCCGCCGAGGAGTTGCGCAAGTCCAACCCAAAAGAATATGAGAAAAAGTCCATGGCTTCGATGGCGAAACATGTCCAAGCCATGTTGGAATTCAAACGCCAGGGCGCGGAGGTATTCGACTACGGCAACAACCTGCGCCAGCGCGCCTACGATTACGGCGTGACGGACGCCTTCGAGTTCCCGGGTTTCGTCCCGGCCTACATCCGCCCGCTGTTCTGCGAGGGCAAAGGCCCCTTCCGCTGGGTGGCGCTTTCCGGCGACCCGGAAGATATCTACCGCACCGACGAAGCCGTGATGGAGCTTTTCCCCGCCGACGCCCACCTGCACCGCTGGCTGAAGATGGCGCGCGAGAAAGTCCCGTTTCAGGGATTGCCGGCCAGGATTTGCTGGCTGGGCTACGGCGAACGCGCCAAAGCCGGGCTGAAATTCAACGCCATGGTGGCGCAGGGCATCCTCAAAGCCCCGATTGTGATTGGCCGCGACCACCTGGACGCGGGTTCGGTCGCCAGCCCCAACCGCGAGACCGAGGCGATGAAGGACGGCAGCGACGCCGTCTCAGACTGGCCGCTGCTCAACGCCATGCTCAACGCCGTCGGCGGCGCGACCTGGGTCTCGTTCCATCACGGCGGCGGGGTGGGCATCGGCTACAGTCAACACGCCGGTCAGGTCATCGTCGCGGATGGCACGCCCGCAGCCTCGAAACGCTTGGAACGCGTGCTGACCGCCGATCCCGGCCTGGGTGTGGTGCGTCACGCCGACGCGGGTTATGCTATCGCCATCGAGGCGGCGAAGAAGCATGGGATCAAGATGCCGATGATGAAGTAGGTTATAAAGAGGCTGCCATGACGATTGAATATGACGATAAAGGGAAATTCTATACCGACGTGATCTCGAAATCCGCCTTTCCAACGATCATCCAGACAGCGACTCAACGCATTCATGGCAATATCCATGTCCGGCGTGACCAGCGGCTGAAGGATGAGTTGGATGTGGCGATGTGGTGGTGTTGAGCGATATTTTCAAGTTTGAACAGAGCGGCGTTGATAGTGATGGGAAAGTAATCGGCCAATTGAAACCGACTGGTATTCGCCCGCTCTTTGGCCCGCGCTTGGAAGCGGCCGGCTTCAAATTAAGCCCGGAGGTCTTCGGCGCTTCCGTCGCTGATATTCTGGCCTCCAACCGCCAGCGGCGTTGAGTTACTCCGAACTTCTCTGCTATAATGACTTGGGTGTGTTTCAAATGAGTTGAAGTAAGAACGTCCCGAAGGTTTTGATGAGAAAATTTGATCGTTTTTTGCCAACCTTCGGGACGGTTTCAACTGAAATGAAACACACCCTAATGACTTGATTGAATAGAGAGGCAACCCATGAACATTCAGGCCCAGGTTTCCATCCGCACGAAAAAGTTAGGCGTCCTGATCCGGGACGCGCGCCTGGCCACGCGGCGGGGAATCAATGAGTGCGCCGAAGCCATTGGTGTGACGGGCGGCGTGTTCCGCGCTTATGAGGCTGGTCGTCGTGCGCCTTCGCTCCCGGAGCTGGAGGTATTGGCGCATTTTCTAAATCTTCCTTTTAGTCACTTCTGGAGCAGGGAAGCAATTTCGGACGATCCGCAGCCTAACGTGGTTTTCAACCTGCCTGCGCTGGCCGGCATCCGCCAGCGCATGACCGCCACCCTCCTGCGTCAGGCGCGCCTCAAGGCAGGTATTTCGCCCAAGTCGCTATCAGAACAATCTGGCATTTCGACCAGCCGGTTAAAAGCTTATGAACTGGGCGAGCGGCCGATCCCCTTGCCAGAGTTGGAAGGTTTGATGCCCTTGTTGAATGTGCAGGTCGAATCGTTTTTCGACCAGAGCGGGCCAGTCGGCCAATGGTGGCACAAACAGCAAGCCATCCAGGAATTTAAAAAACTGCCGCCCGAATTGCAGGATTTTGTTTGCAAGCCAGTCAACCGTCCATATTTGGAGCTGGCGTTAAAATTAAGTGGGCTACCCAGGGACAGACTACGCTCGGTGGCAGAGAATTTGTTGGATATCACCCTTTAGCGCTTTATGTCTGCAGACCTCTCCCCTCGACAGCTTGAAGAAGAAGGCAAAGCCTCATACGCACGGGCGGATTATTCATCGGCGGCGAAGGCGTTTGCAGAAGCCGCGGCCGCCTATTCAGCCCAGGATGAGCCTCTGATGGCGGCCGAGATGAAGAATAACCAGAGCGTCGCCCTCCTGCAAAACCGGCAGGCGAGCGCCGCGCTCGAGGCGGTGATAGGCAGCGAAGCAGTTTTTGCCGCTGCGGGTGACAACCGCCGTCAGGGAATGGCGCTGGCCAACCGGGCCGCCGCGCTCGAAGCTCTCCGGCGCAGGGACGAGGCGCTTGCCGTTTACCAAACCTCGGCCGAAATCCTGGAAAAGGCTGGCGAGGCTGATTTGTGCGCCGAAGTATTGCGGGCGCTGGCCGGGCTCCAGGCACGCGGCGGAAAAATGACGGAGGCTGTGATCAGCATGCAATCCGGGCTGATGGGGATAGAAAAACCGACTCTCAAACAGCGTATTCTAAAAAAGCTGTTATTCCTTCGTCTATGGCGCTGATGATGGATTTTCGGGTCCGGCCGGCCGTGTCTGCGGATCAGGGCGCGATCGCCAACCTGATCCACTTCGAGACGCACGTTCATCGTCATTTGGACTGGCGCGATCCATTGGATTGGATCGGCGCGTCCCCTTATCTGGTCATTGATTGGAATGGAAGCCTCGTCGCTGCATTGGCTTGCCCTCCCGACCCGCCGCAGGTGGCCTGGATCCGGCTGTTCGTCTGCTCCGACAAACTACCAGTGCAGGAAGCCTGGTCAATCTTGTGGGAGGCGGTACAGGCTGACATGGGTAGAGAAATAAAACACGTGGCGGTCATTACTTTACAGGAGTGGTTTAGAAAAATCCTGAAAGCCAGCGGCTTTGCCCTCCGCGAGCAGATTGTCATGCTCGAGCGGAAGGGTGAAACGCCCGGTGATGGCGCGCCTCGGCTGACGATCAAATTGCGCCGGATGATGACTTATGACCTGCCAGCAGTCGCGGATATTGACGCCGACGCGTTCGATCCATTGTGGCAGAACTCGTTCTCGGCGCTGAACCTGGCTTACTCACAAGCGATGCTGGCTACGGTGGCTGAATGTGAGCAGCGTTTGATCGGCTATCAGTTCAGCACGCAGAATCCGTTAGGGGCGCACCTCGCCCGGCTCGCGGTCCGGCCGGAAGCGCAGGGACATGGAGTCGGGCGCGCGCTGGTCAGTGACCTGCTCCAAACCCTGGCGCGGCGCGGCGCCTCGCGTCTGACTGTCAATACCCAGGAAGAGAATGCGAGTTCGCTGTCGCTATACAAGAAGCTCGGGTTCATCAAGACAGGTGATCGTTTTCAGGTATTCGAATTTCAGGTGCGCTGAACCGAGGAGGAGGTTTGATGGAAGATCCCAACGAGGCGTTTATTGTCAATACGCTGGTCTTGCAGGCATTGGTCGCCGCCCAGGAAGTGATGGGCGAACATGGCTTGCACGCTGTCCTGCGCAGCAGTGGACTCGAGCGATTCATCACTGAATTTCCACCCAATGACCTCGACCCGGGCATCCGCGCCTCTGAATATGCCCGTTTGAATGAGGCCATCCAGGTTTTCTATGGGCGCGGCGGGCGCGGCATGTTGCGCAGAATAGGCAGGGCATCATTCCAATATGCGCTGAAGGAACAATCTGCTCTATTGGGCATAGCCGGCGTGGCCTTGAAGCTGCTGCCCCAGAGACAACGGATTAAGTTCATCTTGAACAGCATAGCCGGCGCGCTAAAGAAGACAAACCCGCAGGTGAAAGCCTGGCTTGAAGAAGATGGCAACCGCCTGGCGTATTGCGAATCCACCTGTGCGATCTGCCAGGGCCGTCACAGCGAGCAGCCAGTCTGTTATCTGTACCTCGGATCAATTGGCGAGGCCGTGCGCTGGGCGACGGATCAGGAATATGAAATTTCCGAAACGCATTGCATCGCCAAAGGCGACCCATACTGCCGGTTTGAAGTAGGAGAAGTTGTCAGGGAAGCCTGACAATCTTTGTTGATAATCCTTTTTTAGTTCCGGACTGTCCCCGCACTTCGCGACCGCGTAGCGTCCCTTTCGGGAAGCACCCTGCGGGTTGGGGGCTTGTCCGGGTCAGGAGGCGATTGAGATGGAAACATTCGAATGGAATTGGAAGACTTTTGACGGCCTGCAGATGTACTCGAAAGGCTGGGCGCCAAAAGGTGAGCTTAAGGCCGCCATTGGCATGGTGCATGGACATGGCGAGCACATCGGACGCTACGAGCACGTCGCCGCGGCGCTGACCGAGAAGGGTTATGCCCTGCTCGGCTTCGACCTGCGCGGGCACGGCAAGTCTGCCGGGCCGCGCGGCCATACGCCCTCGTACGAGGCATTGATGAATGATATCGCTGCCTTTTTCGACCAGATCGAGGCGCGCTATCCAGACCTGCCGCGCTTCTCCTACGGCCACAGCCTGGGCGGCAACCTGGCCTTGAATTACGCCCTGCGCCGCAAGCCCGAATTGCGCGGCGTGATCGCCACCGCTCCCTGGTTGAAACTGGCCTTCGAGCCGCCGGCCTCCAAGGTTTGGCTGGGCAAGATGATGAACAATATTTTCCCCGGCTTCAGCCAGGCCAGCGGACTGGAAACGGCGGCCCTTTCGCGTGATCCGGCAGTGGTGAAGGCTTATGAGAACGATCCGCTGGTGCATGATAAAATCTCGGCGCGCATGTTCGTGTCCATATATGATAGCGGGCTGTGGGCGCTGGAACATGCCGCCGAGTTCCCGCTCCCCCTGCTGCTGATGCACGGCACTGCCGACCGGCTGACCTCCGCCGAGGCCAGCCGCCAGTTTAGCGAGGCTGCCGGAAAGAACGTTACACTGCGTCTCTGGGATGGCTGGTATCACGAAATCCACAACGAGCCGGAGAAGGCCCAAGTGTTCGAGGTGATGACCGACTGGCTGGCGGCGCATTCGAAGTAAGAAGGTAAGGTGGATTCACATCTGCCTTTAATCTGACGCTCTGGACAAACAGCCTCGAATATGGCACAATCTTCCCTACTTTGAACTCTGGAGGAGAACGAATGAGCAAACGCCAGGAATTACGCGAAAAACGCCGCAGGCAGCAAAAGCAGCAGCGGGTTTTGATCATCATCATGGTAGCGGTAGGCGCCTTGTTGATCGCTGCCGCATTGATCATCCCCACCCTAAGTCCGGTTGAAGGTGTTGTCCAGATCACGCCACAAGCCTTTAGCGCACCGGTGAACAGGAATGCGATAGGAAATCCCGATGCCCCAGTCAAGGTTGATGTCTGGGAAGATTTTCAATGCCCGGCTTGCGCCAGGTATTCTGAGAATGTCGAGAAGCTCATCTTCCAGAATTATGTGGAGACCGGGAAAGTGTATTACACCTTTCGTCACTTTCCATTCATTGATGATAGAAGCGCGACCAAAGAGTCTGACCAGGCTGCCAATGCCAGCATGTGCGCCGGCGAGCAAGACCGTTTTTGGGATTATAAGGAGATGCTATTTGCTAACTGGAACAGCGAAAACCAGGGCGCTTTTAGCGACAAGCGCCTGATTGCTTATGCCGATGCGCTTGGTTTGAAGATGAGGGATTTCAAAACTTGCTTCGACGAAAATCCTTACCGCAAGCAGATTGAACAGGATACTGCGGACGGCGTAGCCATCGGCGTGAGTGGGACACCCAGCGTCTTTGTCAACGGGCAGCAGGTTACGCCCGGGTATATTCCTTCGTATGAGGAGCTTTCCCAGGCGATTGAAGCCGCGCTCAGCGGCCAGTAATCCCAGAAAACTGGATAAATCATAATGCCCGGCGGTTATGCCGGGCATTTTTATCTCCAATCTGCCAAACAGATGGGACGGCAGTTCGACTGCCAGATGATTAGCCATTTCGAACTAAAATGCCGTTATTACCGAGGAAAAACGTACATTCAAGTTCGGTATTTTATGCCGATTAGGCCTTCGGCAAGAAGCAGTAATAGCGGGACAAATGCCTTCGAGCCAGAAACCCTTCAGGCGCGGGCGCAACCCTGATCGTCCGCCTGCACGCGGTGTTTGCCCCTTTAATGGCTCATTGGGAATCGGCGTGGTGTGCCGCCAGATGTAGGTCGGATTGCCAATCCGACTTACGCCACGCACCATATATGGCGGTCTATCACGGCAAATCCCAGAGAGCCTTTTAATTTTACACGACTTCCCGAATATTGGCATACAGTTTGGGTCTTGCGCTCTGACGCAACCTGAATTTTGTTCCGTGATTATGACCTGAACGAGCGTCGAAGTCTACAAGTATATTGCCTTCGGCTAATGCGGCGAGAAAATTATCGAAGTCGAAGCCCTGTAAAATGAGAATTCGGTTGTAGTGGAAAAATTCTTTATCATCTTGTCTCATCACTTCGGCTTGAACATAAAAGCAGTTGAGCAGTTTTGTGCCTGCCTTATGATGCAAATCGTCAAATCCCCAATACGGTTGCGGATTCAGTTCGTCTAAACCGATGTGATTTTTGACTGATAATAACCAATCTGCATGTTTGGAGTCTACTGCATTTGCGTCAAATGAAATGGGTGTGTTTCATTTCAGTTGACACAACCGTCCCGAAGGTTTTGAAAGACGGCTAAATTGGCTCAATTCAACCTTCGGGACGTTCTTTCTTTCAACTCATTTGAAACACACCCAAATGAAATCAACACTTTCCGATTGTTTCGGTCAACTTCTACTTTGAAGCCCCTGTCACTTCTTTCAAGCCCATGAATCGTTTGGCGGAAACTCATTTCATCATCAGGGTAATTGATACCTGCAAGTTCATGTTTCCACCCATATTTGGGTAACAACATTTTAGGCACAAATTTTAAGGCGCGAGGGGATGGTTCCATGTGAAATAGCGTTTTCAAGGCTGATGACTTGGCACGTTGACATTTCAATTCCCATTCTGCGGCGTTGGGTATGGGCAAATTATTCTCTTTAATTCCCAGCAGGTCCTCAATGGTATTTCCAACACCGCCAACATTACCCGGGCGGGCATTGGGTATCCAACCCCGCTTGTTTATATCTTGCAAAGCGGCAATAAGCGACTCTTTGGTGTATGTTTCCATATTGTTTATGCTGGTTTCCAGAAGTCGAGCAAGTATTCAAAAGTTGTACCCATTGTGATGTAATTGCTTGGCCAGCCAAAAATGCCAACCTTGTTAACGATGTTGGTTCTATCCCAAATAATCGTATTGCGGAGTTCGTAACCCCGTTTTCGTAATTCATCTATAAGAGATAAGTGAATTGTTATTCTTTCATTTTCCCACCACATATCCGGCACATTTATTACACAGCGCGCTTTTGGTCGAAGTAATGGCAATAACTTCTCATAAATGTCACCAATTGCATGAGTGTATTCATCCAAAGGCATTGTTCCCAAGTCTCTTGGGTCTTGGGAATACTGTTCCACTTTACCAAGTTGCTCATTATTTCTTTCCCGCCTAGACTTGTTTTTGCGCTTGCGGTTCAAAAGATTTGCATAAGGCGGCGAAGTCCATATCAAACTAACAGAAGACGGCTCCAGATAATTGGAAATGTGCAAGGCGTCATCCTGAATAGCCACTTGTTGCGCTTGATTGAATAAGTTGTTACTGACGAGGCGGTGGGCGCATAAATCTATATATTTTTCCTGAAGGTCGAAACCCACAGCATTTCTATTCAAATCTTGAGCAGCTAATAGTGTCGTACCACTGCCAACAAATGGGTCAAGCACTAATTCGCCTTCGTGAGTAAATAGACTAATAATCTTTTTCGCTAGCGAAAGCGGGAATGTAGCGGGGTGTAGATTTTTATCCCGAATGTCTCGACTTTCATAAAAAAACTGCCAGACTCCAATCTGGCTTTTAAGCCATTCTTTAGCAGTCAGGCAATTTAAATGCCCTGGTGTGCAAGAACAGGTTCGACTAGAACCTATTGCAACCCGTGTTCGGTAATATGCATTTGTTTCTCTGATGGTACGGGGTAAGATAATATCGGTGGTTTCGGTAGCCATAATGTTATAGTCTCCACTTTCATTCTACTCCATATCGGCGGATCACGATAAAGAATCGCTCACAGTTTTGTGTGGACACAAGCAGGCCAGCATCCATATTTAGATAAGGGTGTGTTTCATTTTGAAGCGTCAGACCCGCCGGGTCTTTTCAATTAAACAGGGCGAGTATTGCCACAATCAGCGGGGCGATGACCAGCGCCGGCAGGAAATTGCCTACCCGGATGGGTTTGATCTCCAACATGCTGCTGATAGCTAAACCGAGCAGCATGACCCCACCCGCGGCGGTCATCTCATTCATCATGGCGGGATCAACGATTTGACTCAATTGCGCGGCCAGTAAACTCAGTCCACCCTGATGATGAGAATGACCACTACCGAGAATAGGACGCCAACGCCGAGGGTGGAGGCAAAAGCCAGGGCGATAAAACCGTCCAGCACAGATTTGACCGCCAGCAGGTTGTAATTTCCAGTCATTCTATCCTTTTTTGCTCAAGGCGGGTTTGAAACCCGCCCCACCGAAGGACTAATCGGCGGTTTTGCCAGGCTGGTCTTCTGCCCGGCGTGCTGGTTTTCGAGCAGCTCGAGGGCAAAGCACAGCGAAGAGAGCCGGTTCAGGTATTGCAGCAAGACTTGATTTTTGATCTCGCCTTGATCGAGCAATGCGGCGACGCGCCGCTCGGCGCGGCGGACGATCGTCCGCGCCAGGGAGAGGGCTGCCCCTCCAGGCGAATCGCCCGGCAGGATGAATTCGGTCAGGGGGGGCAGGGCGGCGGAGACTGCCTCGGCCTGGGATTCCAGCCATTGCACGCGACCCGAGTCGAGGTCCCGGAAGCGCGCCGCATTCTCCGGCGTGGCGGCAACTTCAGCCATGAGTGAGTACAGGTCGCGTTGTATCTCCATTAAAATGGGGGCGATCTTTTCAGCCTTGCATAGCGCGCGCGCCAGGCCCAGGGCGGCGGAAGCCTCGTCAATTGTACCCAGGGTTTCCAGGCGCGGGTGGAATTTAGGCAGACGGCCCTCGCCGAGCAGGCCGGTCGTGCCATCGTCGCCAGTGCGGGTGTAAATGGGGGACATGCTGGAATTATACTCGCCTTGCACCAATAATCCCCTTTCGCAACTCTTGTGGCTTATAATAAACGTCTCATGAAATCCAAATTCTTATTCGAAGGTTGGTTAGCCCATCTACTGCCGCTTGCAACTGCCTGTGTGGCGTTGGCGATGCTGGTACTCACCCCCTTTTGGGCGTACCAGTGGTTCCGCCAGCCGTTCCTGGGCGTGCTGCTCGAACCGAACAACATCGTCAGCAGCATCCGCGCGGAGGACTGGCCAGCGGCCGGGCAGGGGGCGGAATGGCCCTACCAATTGACGCGCCTCGCTGGGCAGCCGGTGGCCGACGCGGCCCAGGTGGAGGCGGTCCTGATCGCCAACGGCTACGCTCCGCTCGAAGCGGCCTTCGTGGACGAAAACGGCGGCGCGCACGTCATCCAGGTGACGCCCATCCACGCGCCGCTCAAGGACCTGGTCACGCTGTTCGTCATCCCTTACCTGGTTGGCCTGACCTTCTGGCTGATCGGGATGTGGGCCTACCGCCTGCGCGGCAATCTGCGCGCCGGGCGGGCGTTCCTGTCCTTCGCCGCGGCGGTCAGCATGGCTACGGCCACCTTCTTCGACATGAACACCTCGCACCATGCGGTGCTGGTGTGGGCGCTCGGCCTTTTCGTCGCCTCCGATGCGCTGGTGCATTTGGCGCTGGTCTTCCCGCAGCAAATGCCCTTCGTAGACCGCTGGCCGCTGCTGCGCTTTGCCTCCTGGCCGGTCACCATCCTCCTGGCGATCCCCGCTGCCCGCGAGATGCTCTACCCCAGCGATCCGCGCGCCTACATCCAAACCTGGCAGGTTGGCTACGCCTACATGGCCGTCACCATCCTGCTGTTCCTTGCCACGCTGACGCTGCGCGTCTTTCGCGGCCGGTCGCCCATGGTGCGCCAGCAGAGCCGCGTGATCGTCTTCGGCGCGGCCATCGCCTTCGCGCCGATGATGATCTTCTACCTGATCCCCACCGCCTTGAGCAGCCAGCCGCCGGCCTTCAACGCCGCGCTCTACTTCCCGCTGCTCATCCTGCTGCCGCTGACGGTCACATATGCCATCCTGCGCTATCGCCTGCTGGATGTTGACCTGATCCTGAGCAAGGCGCTGACCTATACCCTGATGACCGCTGTGGCCCTGGCGCTTTTCTATGCGCTCCTGACCCTGATCTCGTTTGCGCTACAGGGCGTGGTCCACCCCGATAACCCTCTGCTGATCGCGCTCTATCTTCTCCTGCTTGTCTTGGGACTTTCGCCCCTGCGCGCGCTGGTGCAGCGCCTCATTGACCGTCTCTTCTACCGCGCTCCAGCGGATTACCGCCGCGTGCTGAACACGCTTTCGAGCAGCCTGGTCATCACGCCCGACATCGAGCGCACCCTTCAACTGCTGCGCGAACAGTTGCAGCAGGCCCTGGCGCCCGAGGAGTTCCTGATCTACCTGTACGACGACGACCGGCTCGTCTACCAGGCGCACGCCCAGGGCGGCGCGGACCGGCCGGTCGTCCAAGCTGACGATGCGCTGGTCGGCGTCCTGCAAAGTGCGAGCGGCGCAGTCTGGTTCCCGCCGGCCAGTTCCCTGCCGCCGGAACTGGCCGCTTCGCCAGCCTACCCGCAACTGTTCTGCTCGGCTTTCGTCCCGCTGCGTTACGAGGGCCGGCTGATCGGTTTCATGGCGCTCGGCCTGCGCCGCTCCGGCGACCCATACACGAGCGATGACCTGGACTTCCTCACCACCGTCGCCGGACAGTCCACGCTGGCGCTGGAGAATGCCCGTCTCTTTGCCAACCTGCGCCGGACGCTCGACCAGACGCTGGAAATGAAGAACCTGATGGATGACATTTTCGCCTCCATCGCCACCGGCGTAATCACCACCGACCTGGGCCGCAAGATCACCCTTTTCAACCAGGCAGCGGTGGATATCCTCGGCATACCGCTTGCTGAAGCGATGGGCAAATCTCTTTCGGATGCTCTGCCATCTTTCAATCAAGAGCTGGAGATGGTCGTGAGCGAGGCCCTGGATCACGGCGCAATCACTTTGAGCAAGGATGTGACCCAGAAAATGCCGCCGCGCGGCGACCTGTACCTGCGTCTCTCCTGTGCGCCGCTGAGGGATGCCTACCTGGGAACCAAAGGCGCGACTATTGTCTTCGAAGACCTGACCGAGAGCAGAAAACTGAAGGCCGAACAGGAGCGCATCCGCCAGACCTTTGGCCGGATGGTGGCGCCGCGCGTGCGCGACCGCCTGCTTTCCGATCCGAGTCACCTGCGTTTGGATGGGACGCGGCAGGTGGTCACGATCCTGTTTGCGGATCTATGCAATTTCACGCCCTTTAGCGAGGTCACCTCACCTGAAATATTGTTCAAGGTGCTGAATTCCTACCTCTCGCTGGCCGCGCAGGCCATTCTGGAAGAGGAAGGCACGCTGGATAAGTTCATGGGGGATGCCGTGCTGGCCCTCTGGAACACGCCCGATCCGCAGCCCGATCACGCGTTACGGGCGGTGCGGGCGGCGCTATCCTTGCTGGAACGCTCGCAGCAGGCAGATGTTTGTCTCGAGGATGGCTCTCAGCGCCTGCAATTCCGCATCGGCGTGACGACCGGTGAGGCCATGGTGGGAAACGTCGGGACGAGCGAGTTGTTCAATTACACCGCCATTGGGGATACGGTCAACCTGGCCCAACGGCTGGAGGTCACCGCCCAGCCCGGCCAAATCCTGATTGACCAGGCCACTTATGAAATTGTCGCCGATAAGGTGATGGCGAAACCACTCGATCCGATGCAGGTCAAGGGGCGCAGCCAGCCGGTGGCGATCTATGAACTCAAGGGATTTATTAAACCCCAAGCATAAATGGATTCCGCATTTCAGGTCAGTAGCTGTCTCGCGGTATAATGACGCCATGGAAACGAAAGCAAAACTCGAAAACGCTCTCAAAGAAGCCATGCGCGCCGGGGACCAGGTCAAGAAGCGCACTGTCCGCATGGCGCTGGCGGCGATAAAGCAGGTTGAGATTGACCGTCAGACCAGCCTGGACGAAGCCGCCGTGCTGGCCATCCTACAAAAGGAGATCAAGACGCGCCGCGAATCGCTCGAGGAGGCGCGCCAGGCCAATCGTCCCGACCTGGTCGCCGCGGCTGAGGCTGAGATCGCCGTCGTCAACGCGTTCCTACCGCAGGCGCTCAACGCGGACGAACTTAAGGCGCTGGTCGAAGCCGCCATTGCCGACGCCGGCGCGGCCTCTCCGAGCGATATGGGCAAGGTGATGAAATTACTCGTCCCGCGCATCCAGGGCCGCGCCCCAGGCGACCAGGTCAGCCAGCTCGTCCGGCAGTTGCTTCAGAAGTAGGGGTAAGAATCGGGAAGTATTGTCGCCGTCATCAAGGAATCGAATGAGATGATAACCTCCCGGCCCGCGCCGCGCTCCTCCTCCCGGCAGAATTTCCTCTCGGTCGTTCTTCTGGTCTGCATCAGTATTCTGGCCTTCATCGCCCTCGTTCAGCCGTGGTCGCTTCGCCAGGCTACCTTGCTGCTCGAGGCGGGTGACGTTTCGCCGCAAGACCTGCGCGCGCCGGGCGATATTCGCTACGTCAGCCAGATAAAAACAGATGAAGCGCGCGCCGCGGCAGAACGGGCCGTTGAACCTGTCTACGCGCCCGCGGACCCACTTATCGCTCGCGGCCAACTTGAAAAATTAAGCGGGATTTTGAGCTTCATCACTTCAGTGCGTTCAGATACCTTTGCAACGCCCGGCCAGAAAAAGGCCGACCTGGCTGCCCTGGCAGAGAGCAGCCTCTCGTCTAGATCCATCGAATACCTGTTGGCAATTTCATCCACGCGGTGGGATAACGTTCAGAGTGAAGCCCTGAATGTGCTCGAGCGGGTGATGCGCAACCCGATCCGCACGGATGATCTGGAGAGCGTTCGCCAAAATCTGCCCTCCATGGTCAGTTTCACTTTGACCGAAGAAGAAGCCGCGCTGGTTGTCGCCCTGGCTTCGCCGCTCGTCGCGGCCAATAGTTTTTATAGCCCGGAACTGACCCAGGCTGCCCGCCAGGCGGCGCGGGAGGCCGTCCCGCAGGTTACCCAGTCTTATGCCAAGGGGCAAATGATCGTATCCAGCGGCCAGGTTATTTCCGCTGCGGATTTTGAAGCCCTCACCAATTTGGGTCTGATTCGCCCAAAGGATCGGACGCTCGATTACATCGGATCTGCCGCGCTGGTCTTGCTGCAGGCTGCTTTCACAACCCTGTATTTTTTCCGTCGCCGCTCTCCGGTGCTGGCCGATCTGCGCGGCTTGATCCTGCTTTCCATGCTGTTTTTGATTTTCCTCTTTGGGGCGCGTGTAATGCTCCCCAATCGTACGCTAGTGCCATATCTCTATCCGTTACCCGCCTTTGGCCTGCTGGTTTCGGCCCTTTTCGGGATGGAAAGTGGGATGGTCTTTTCCCTGCTCCTGAGCGCCCTGGCGGCTTATGGCATGCCCGACGCCCTCGGCCTGATGCCTTATTACATTCTGGGTAGCCTGTGCGGCGTGCTGACATTGGGACAAGCCCGCCGGCTGGGGAATTTCTTGTGGGCAGCCGGGGCGATTGCCATTGCAGGCGCGGCCATGGTGGTCGCTTATCGCCTGCCGTTCACCACGACCGACTGGATCGGCGTCGCTTCATTGATCGGCGCGGCGGCCTTCATGGGTGTGGCCTCTGCCAGTCTGGCTTTACCCGCCCAGTACCTGCTGGCTCAATTTTTGGGCCTGACCACTGCGCTGCAATTGCTTGAGATTTCCCGCCCCGATTTCCCCCTGCTAAAATACTTCCTCCAGCGCGCTCCCGGCACCTACCAACACAGCCTGCAGGTGGCTAACCTGGCTGAGCAGGCCGCCGAACGCATCCATGCCGACGCCCTGTTGACGCGTGTCGGCGCAGTTTTTCATGACATCGGAAAGTCCACCAACCCGCTTTTTTTTGTCGAGAACCAGCCGCCTGACGAGATTGATGCGCATACAGACATGGACCCGGCTATCAGCGCAGCGACCATCATCCGCCACGTCACGGATGGGTTGGAACTTGCCAGGAAGCACCGCCTGCCGAGCCGCATCCACGACTTTATCTCCGAGCATCACGGCACCCTGGTCACTCGTTACCAGTACAATTCTGCATTGGAGGCGGCTGGCGATCAACGTGATCAGGTTGACATCGAGAAATACCGCTATCCCGGGACTCCGCCGCGCTCGCGCGAGACCGCCCTGTTGATGCTGGCTGATGGGGTGGAAGCGCGGGCGCGTTCCGAGCATCCCAAGAATGATGAGGACCTGCTCGCTATCGTCCGCAGTGTGATCGAAAACCGCCAGCAGGCCGGCCAGTTAGCGCATACCCCCCTCACCCAGCAGGATCTACAGGAAGTGACCGAGTCCTTTTTAACCACCCTGCGCGGTACCTATCACCCGCGCCTGGAATATCCTCGGGAACGACCGGCTGCAGAGGCACTACCCACATCCCCAGTAGCAGCCGCTTTGAAGAAACGGAAATGATCTTCCTGGATATTGACCCTGACCTTAAGTTATCCCTCCCATCTGACCTTCTCGAAAAGACGGCACAGGCCGCGCTGGCTCAGCAGGCCATCTCCCCGCATGCCGACCTGACCCTCGTCTTGACCGGCGATTCCCAGCTTCGGGAACTCAACCGGGAATTCCTCGGCATTGACGCCGCGACGGACGTGCTTTCTTTTCCGGCGGACGAAACCGACCCGGAGACCGGGCGTCGCTACCTGGGCGATATCCTCATCTCACTCCCGCGCGCCGAATCGCAAGCGCGAGCGGGAGGTCACGCACTGGAAGCCGAGTTACAATTGCTGGTGGTGCATGGCGTGCTGCATTTGCTCGGTCATGACCACGCCGGGGTGGAGGAAAAAGCCCGCATGTGGGCTGCTCAGGCTGAAGTCCTGGAACATATCGGTGTGCCTATATCGGTAATTCGAGAGTAGAGATTCGAGAATCATCCACGAATCACTATTCTCTACTCTCTACTCTCCAGTCTCTATGAAGAATTTCTTCCTCTCCCGCATCCGTTCCTTAGGCCACGCCATGCGTGGCTGGTGGTACGTTATCCGCACGCAGCGCAACGCCTGGATCCATGCTCTTGTCACCAGCGCGGTGATCGTCCTGGCTGTCTGGCTCAGGTTGCCGGCGCGCGATTGGGCGGTGCTTTTACTCGTCATCGCGCTGGTCTGGTCGGCCGAGTTCGTAAATACCGCCCTCGAAGCGGTGGTGGACCTGGCCAGTCCGCGCCATCACCCACTGGCAAAAGTGGGCAAGGACGTGGGCGCGGCCGCCGTGCTGATCGCCGCGCTGACATCCATATTGGTCGGCCTGCTCATCCTCGGCCCGCCGCTGTGGGGGAGGTTGCAGGGCTTGATTGGCCGATGAGCTTACGTTTTACGTTTCACGCTTTACGAATTCGTAAAACGTAATGCGTAATGCGTAAAACGTAATGGAGATGAATATGGCTCTCTCTTTCAAATTTGGCACCGTCGGTTCTCCCGCGGCCACCCCGCCCAGGCCCGGCGGCACAGTAGGCGGGATCCATTACACCGCTTCCCTCGGCCTGGATGCGCTCGAACTGGCCTGGGTGCAAGGCGTGCGCGTCGGTGAGACGGCCTGCGCGGCCATCCAGCAGGCTGCCGCGCAGAGCGGCGTGGCGCTTTCGGTTCATGCGCCTTATTACATCAACCTGAATGGGGACGAGGATAAGTGGCCGCGTTTGCGCAAGTATCTCATGGATGCGGCGCACTTCGGCAACCTGGCCGGCGCGAGCGACATCGTCTTCCATCCCGGAACGTACTTTGGCCGACCGGCAGACGAGGTGTTGAAGGTAACCATTCCGCGCCTGCAAGGCTGCGTGGACGAACTGCGCGCCGCCGGCAATCCGGTCACGCTGCGGCCAGAGACGAGCGGCAAAGCGGCCATGCTCGGTTCGCTGGCGGATACGCTGGAGATGGCCAGGGCCATTCCGGGCGTTATCCCCTGCATTGACTTTGCCCACCTGCACGCCCGTCTCGGCGACGGCGCGATGAATACCTACGCCGAGTGGCTGCGTGCGCTGGATTCCTATCGTCAGGCGCTCGGCGACGAGGCGATGAGAAATTTGCATATCCACCTGTCGGGCATCGCGTACGGACCGAAAGGCGAGAAGAAACACCTGGTCATGGAAGAGGCCGACCTGGATTTCAAGAACCTCTTACGCGCCCTGCACGATTGTGGCGCGCAAGGCCGCCTCCTGTGCGAAAGCCCCGTCCTCGAAGTGGACGCGCTCAAGTTCCGCGATTTGTGGCTGGAAGTCAGTGGGGAGAGTTCAACGGCTGACGGTTAGATTACCGGCGCCGATCTCGACGATGATGGTCAGCGTCGGGCCGGACCCGCTCTGGGTGTAGACGTTCCCATTCTTGGTCCACCCTTCGGGAACGCTGACGTTCGAGAGGCCACCTTCCACGGTCAACTGGGCCGGGACGCCGGTCGGGATGACCAGTTTCATAACGCAACATGCCCATCTCTGATTTGTTGGGCGCTGAGAAGGCCAGCTTGACACTCGCTGCGCCGTCCTTGACTGTCAGGTTGGTGAGCGCCAGTCCGCCGAACTCGTAATCGGCCTTATACGCCCCGGCTTCGATGCTTAGATCCATCGGCGCGGCGCCAAGTTTCAGCTCCCATTCGTTCTTGATGTTGGAAAAGTCAGGAATACTCGTCAGTGTGTAATTCCCCTGCGCCATGCGGATGGAATTGCCAGTCACGGTCACTACGGGTTTAAAATCAGGGATATTATAGGTAGTCGTGCCGGAGACCAGGGCGTTCGAGCCGGGAGATAGTGAGAGCGTGCCCGCGCCAAAGGCCAGGGTTAAATTGACCGGCTTGGCCGCGTCGGGCAGGGGGATGCTGATCTCATCCGTCACGGTAGGGCCGGGGGTGATGGGCAGGCTGACTTGCAGGCCGCAGGCGGTGACGAGCAGCGCCAGGAGAAGCATAACGGGGATAAGTTTACGGAACATGGAAGAACCTCCTGAGATGAATTCTATAGAGTATACGCCAAGGCGATGGATTGGTTGCGAAAGGTCACTGTTGGGACAACGCCTCGGATAATTCCGCCGTTGATGTCAGGATCAAATCCGCGCCCCGGCGGCGGAGTTCCTCCTCTTCGCCGAATCCGCATAACACGCCGACAGTCTGTGCGCCGGCGGATTTCCCGGCGCGGATGTCTACTGTCGTATCGCCGATCATCAGGCAGGCCTCAGGCGGGACGCCCATTTTTTCCGCGGCCCACAGCACCGGGTCCGGGAAGGGTTTGGTGTGCTTGCAGGTTTGGGCGGTGGCAATGCACTTGAAAAGCGGTAGCAGATCAAATTGTTCGAGAAAAAGGTTTGTCGTCCGGGCATCCCGGGCGCTGACGACCGCCAGCGGGTAGTATTGGCTGAGTCCCTGAAGCATTGCTTTCACACCGGGGATGAGCAGGAAGTTTTTCTTTGGTGTATGCCCCAGCCTTCGATAGGCGATATCAATCAGCACAAAAAATTCATCGTCCAAGCCAATGACGTCCGGCAGACCGATCAGGAAGTTGGCCGGCGCTTCGCTAGCCATAACGATACGCCGGGCAACCTGCTTCACGTTTTTCTTGGGAAATAGAAAGTGCAAGGGCTGCAAGATGTGCGCCAGTTTTTCGACGAACAGGTCATCGGTATCGCTGAGCGTGCCGTCCACGTCGAAACACAGGGCGCGGATGCGGGTCAGGTCAAGGGGCATGGGGAACCTCTTCGATTTACGATTTACGACTGATGGTTAAATTGTACCGCAGTTCGAGTACGGGCACAGTGCCACCAAGAAAACGATAAGGCTTTCGTGCCTTGGCGACTTCGTGGTAAGCTCAACCTGGGATCACTCCTTGACTAAAACGGTCTCGATTGACGTATAATACGTGTATGGCCTTCTGGATCGTCCACCTGCGCTTTGCCGAGTAGGCCTTTGGCGAAAAACTTGCTCAACCAGATCCACCCGTTGGATCGCTTCGCGGTTGAGACCACGCAGCATCTTTATCGTATGTATGTTAGACATTATCGGTAATAACTTTTTCTTCATCGAATTACACGAAATGGACGAATTTTCTTCGGGAAATTCGCCTGCACTGGCCCCAGGCCAGGGTGAAAATTCGATGCAAAAGAGAATCTGACCTTATTGCCGATAAGACAAATGAAGAACTCTGCGTTCTCAGCGGTTAGTTTTTTCAGTGGACAAAATCATTGAAAAGGTATTTTTTAGAGGAGTTGAAAATGAAAACAAAAACCCATGAAATAACCTGGCCGCAGCCGGGCGGATTCCTTCAGGATATTATTCTTCAGTTCAAACTTATCCTGCGCCTGATGGGCGACCGCCGCGTCAATTTTTTCCTGAAACTTTTACCTGTTGCCGCGCTGGTTTACCTGGTTTCACCACTCGACTTTTTTCCCGGTCTCGTCCTTCCGTTCATCGGCGCATTGGATGACGCCGCCATTATTTGGATCGGCGTCTCCATGTTCACGGCTCTGTGTCCCGAAGATGTCGTTCAGGAACACATGAATGCCTTGCAGAAGGTGATCCCCGGCGCCTGGCGCGATGCGCCCGAAGAGACAGATATCGTGGAGGTAACGCCTCGGGATGTGCCGGAAGATACGCACCCGGAGTGAGCCAGTTCTCATCCGCCAACTGGGAGGTCACTTTCATTTCTGACTTATGTCATCCGAAATGAAATGAGCGATTCGTCCATCCCGAATTGTGATGACTGTCACTACGTAGATTGGCAGGTAAGTTATACACTACTGGGTAGTTCTGGAGATGTGCTATGGCGGAACGATTTTGGGAAGTGAGCAAGGTTTGTTACTGTGAGCATGCCAATCGTGAAGTCGCCCTGGAGACGCAAGTGGTCTATCCAATTGACTTCTTGCCGAATCAACCGCCGAGAGTCAACGCCCGCCGCTGCTCGCATGGGATGATTTGTAACCAATTTGCTCAAGCGGCGTGCATCTGGGCCGGCACAAATCCAGATTACGATCCTTTTCGTCAGTAGGCAATAACGGGCAATCCTCCTCTGCTATCGCCCGGTTATTGGTTGTTTCCTCTCCTCCTTCTGAGTTGGTTTAGCTGACCCCGCGAATGCTCGTGGGGTCAGCCAATTAAAAAGACGGCTCTCAACGAGCCGTCTTTTTAATTGGGATATCTTTTGGAAGGTTAGGCGACCTCGATGACCGCGCCGGCTTCCTCGAGTTTTTTCTTGGCATCCATGGCGGCTTCCTTGCCGACCGCGGAAAGCACCTTGCCGCCGATAAACTCGGAGAGGTCCTTAGCTTCCTTCAGACCGAGGGCGGTCAATTGGCGGATGACCTTGATGACCTCGATCTTCTTGGGGCCGGTATCCTTGATGACTACGTCGAACTCGGTCTTTTCCTCGACAGCTTCAGCAACTGCCGGAGCAGCCGCCATGCCAGCCATCGCCACAGGGGCTGCGGCGGAAACACCCCATTTGTCTTCCAGTTTTTTGACCAGGTCAGCAGCTTCGAGCACGCTCAACTCGCTCAGTTGCTCGACCAGTTTTTCTAAATCAGCCATTTTAATACTCCTTCAAATTTGCTTTGTATATTTTTCGGTACGACTTTCGTCGTCTGACGGCAATCGCCGTCGAATATCTCACGCCGCGACGGGCATGGCGCTCTTTTCAGAATACGCTTTGATCACAAAAGCCACCTGGCGACCAGGTTCGGCCAACGTGCGGACAAGTTTGCTGGCGGGGGCCAGCAAAGTACCCAGCAGTTGACTGCGCAGCACAGGCAGCGGCGGCAAATCGGCCAGCGCCTTGACTTCCGCAGCAGAAAGGGGCTGGGCGCCCAGGTATCCGCCTTTGACCTTGATGGCATCCGTGTTCTTGATGACGGCCGCGAGTGACTTGGCGACTGCCGGGGCATCCGAAAATGCAAAGCCCATCGCGGTGCTATTTTCAAGGTAACCAGCCGGAATGGACCTGCCGCTTTTCTCGAGGGCGAGCCTCGCCAGCGTGTTCTTAACCACGTGGAATTCGCCGCCAGCCTCGCGTAGCCTGGCTCGGATAGCGTCAAGGTCTTTCATTTTCACGCCGGTATATTCAACCAGGATGACGGCCTGGCTTTGACCGAGCCATTCTATGTATTGGGTCAGGAGCGTCTCTTTCTGTTGCTTAGAAATGGCCAAAGAATTTCACCTCCTTTCTATGTAAAAAGTCTTTGCCCGAGAACCAGGCAAAGACTTTTCTCCCTAAAGGACTACTCGGCAAAAGGGGACGGTAATCTACCGTAAGTCTTCACCTGAGCAGGAGATTAAGTCCCGGGCGAAGGGCTGAACTTGCCTGCACCCCTTTGGGGTGACACAGCCCGTAGTCGCGGAACACCTGCTGTCTTCGGCGAATTAATAAATTGTCTCGGGCGCGGGTAGCTTGCCCTGAGCTGCCAGGTTGAGCTTGTCGAAACCTTGTCGAAGGGCTTGCCCTGAGCTGCCAGGTTGAGCTTGTCGAAACCTTGTCGAAGGGTCTACTCGCTCACATCCATTGATTGGGCCTGCAAGGCATCAATCTTGATGCCAGGTCCCATCGTTGTGGCTATGGTAATACGCTTGATATAGTTGCCCTTGGCGGCCGCCGGACGGGCTTTCTTGATTGCATCCATCAGGGCGGAGAAGTTCTCGTACAGTTTCTGCTCATCGAACGAGACTTTACCGATCGGGACGTGGATGTTGGCGGTCTTATCCAAGCGGAACTCAACGCGGCCAGCCTTGGCCTCGGTGACTGCCCGGCCCATATCCTGTGGATTGACGACCGTTCCAGCTTTGGGGTTTGGCATCAGGCCGCGCGGACCGAGGACGCGGCCGAGTTTACCGACCTTGCCCATCATCTCAGGCGTTGCGATGGCGACGTCAAAATCAGTCCAACCAGCCTGAACCTTATTGATGGTTTCGTCATCGTCGGCAACGAGGTCCGCGCCGGCATTGCGAGCCAGGGTGGCGCCTTCGCCTGCGGCGAAGACCAGAACGCGCACTGCCTTGCCCAGTCCATGCGGCAAAACCATTACATCCCGCACCTGCTGGTCAGCCTGGCGCGGGTCGAGACCCATGCGCATGTGGACTTCAACAGTCGCATCGAACTTGGTGGATGAAGTCTCTTTCGCCAGGACAATCGCCTGACGTGGTGGGTAGTTATTATTCAAGTCAACTTTGGCCAGGGCGGCCAAATATTTCTTTCCGTGTTTCGACATGCTTTCTCCTTTGTGGTGCAAGCGGGCCGGGATAGGCCCTCCCACCTGGTAGGCGTTGCCCTGAGTTTATCGAAGGGTGCTGCGCACAGGTCTAGCCTTCGATTGTAATGCCCATGCTGCGGGCGGTGCCTTCGATCTGGCGCATCGCGCCTTCCAAATCATTGGCGTTCAGGTCCTTCATCTTGAGTTCGGCAATCTCTTTGACCTGGGTGCGGGTTACCCGGCCGACCTTTTCGCGGTTCGGTACGCTTGAACCTTTATCAACTCCAGCGGCCTTGCGCAGCAGAACCGCAGCCGGGGAAGTCTTCAGGACGAAGGTGAACGAGCCATCCGTGTAAACGTTGATCTCTGCCGGGAGGATCTCGCCGGGACGGCTGGAAGTCCGGGCGTTGTATTCCTTGCAGAAGGCCATGATATTGATGCCGTGTCCGGCCAGCGCCGGGCCGATGGGGGGCGCGGGATTAGCCTTCCCGGCCTCGATCTGCAGTCTGATAATTGCTTTTAATTTCTTTGCCACTTTTTCATCTCCTTGTACCGGACTCTTTTGCCGGTACCTGTGGTAATAGCGGGTGATTTAGGGACACCCTCCCACGGTATCGGGCCGCCACACGGCTGCCCGTTTACGTTTTATTTATGCCCTTTCAACTTGCAGGAAATCCAATTCGACAGGCGTTTCCCGTCCGAAGAAACTGACCCTGACGCGCACTTTGGTGCGTTGCATGTCAATTTCTGCCACGACGCCGCGAAAGTCGTTGAACGGGCCGTCAATGATGCGTACGCGCTCGCCGACCTTGAACGTTACCTTGACGGTCGGCGCCTCGGCTTCCATACGCTTGAGGATTTGAGCCACCTCTTCCGGGCGCAAGGCTGTGGGCATGGTGCCCATGCCGACGAAACCGGTCACCCCGGGTGTATTGCGCACCACGAACCATGATTCCTCGCTCAAGATCATGTTGACCAACACATAACCGGGGAAGATATGGCGTTCCACCGTGCGGCGCTTGCCATCCTGCACTTCGACCTCTTCCTGGGTTGGCACGACAACGTCGAACACCTTGTCTTTCATGCCCATCGTTTCGATGCGTTGCTCGAGGTTATGGCGCACCTTATTCTCGTAGCCCGAATAACAATGGATCACGTACCAGGCCAGTTGGTCACCGCTTGGTTCGACGGGCGGCGTTTCGCTGGGGGACTCGTTGCGAGCAGACGCACTCTCGGCGTCGGTTAAAACAGGCTGATCTGAGCGAGAGTATTTCTCCTCAGATTCGGTCTGTTCTTCGTACTGCTCTTCCGTGTCTTGCTCGTACATGCAACAACCTCTTGTGAACGCGCGAATATCTTACTTCGGAATGATCAACTCCAGCAGCCCACTCCCACCCAAGTCCACGAGCCAGAGAAAAATGGACATGATGATCATCACGATCAAGACGATGATCGTCAGATTGGTCGCTTCCCGCCGGCTAGGCCAGGATACTTTACGTAATTCGCCAACCGTTTCGCGTACATAGCGACTGATGGCATTCGGTTGACGTCTGGATTTTTTATCTTTCCTGGCCAAGGGATACTCCTTCTCAGCTCTGAGAGTTAAAACGCCGCCTCACATCGCTTCCAGCGGGGATTGCCCCCCGGAGGTGGAGGACGGCGTCGTTCGATGGTTGCCAATTGCGCAACCACTTTGGTTGCCAATTGCGCAACCACTTTACAGGCCAGGCAGGACTTGAACCCACAACCGCTCGTTTTGGAGACGAGAGCTCTACCAATTGAGCTACTGGCCTATTTAGTCTGGTGTCTGATAGTCTCATAGTCTGATAGTCTGTTGGTCAGCAACTACACAACTTTTTGACAATGTGACTATTTGACCATTAGACCATTTGACTATCCGACTAACAGACTACTTCGTTTCGCGATGCGAGGTATGCTTCCGGCAGCGGGGGCAAAACTTATTGAATTCCAGCCGGTTCGGATCGTTGCGGCGGTTTTTTTCTGTCGTATAGTTGCGTTCCTTG
>JASEHI010000119.1 GCA_030018695.1 Anaerolineales bacterium | reverse complement strand
CCCCGTTCACCGATTACGGCACGGTCTTCTTCGAGCCGGAGCGCGAGTCCTACCTCGGGCGGTTGAATGCCTGGTTAACGGCCGGCAGGCTCGAGGTCCAGCAGGAACGCCAGCGCAACACGCGCCGCTTCCTGTACTACCGCACCTACCGGTTCTCGCTGCCCTTCGGCGAGTTCGTCGAATCCACGCAACTGACGGGCTATGTTCGCCTGAAAAAGTTCTCCCTCCATGATCTGGAGCAGTCGCCGACCATGCGCGCTCTGCTGGATGGATTGTTCCACGGAAAACGGTTGGAACTGGATGTCTAGTTGCTCGCTCATCATCCGCGCCTATAACGAGGAACAGCACATCGGGCGGCTGCTGGAGGGCGTCCGCCACCAGACGGTCAAGGATGTGGAAGTGATCCTGGTCGACTCCGGCTCGCGCGACGCGACAGCAGACATTGCTGAACACTACGGCGTCAAGGTCGTCCACATCCGCCCGCAGGAATTCACCTTCGGGCGCTCGCTGAACCTGGGGCTGGCCGCCGCGACGCGTGACCTGGTCGTCATCGCCAGCGCGCACGTCTACCCGGTCTATCCCGACTGGTTGGAAAAACTGCTCGAGCCGTTCTCTGATCCCCAAGTAGCCCTGACTTACGGCAAACAGCGCGGCAATGCCGCCTCAAAATTCTCCGAGCGGCAAGTCTTCGCCCGCTGGTACCCGGACCAGTCCGACCCGCGCCAGGATCATCCATTTTGCAACAACGCCAACGCTGCGATTCGACGTTCGCTCTGGGAAGAGCAGCCTTACGATGAATCTCTGACCGGACTCGAAGACCTGGCCTGGGCCAAATGGGCTTTAAGTCAGAGTTATACCATCTCCTATGTCCCCGAGGCGGAGATCGTTCACGTCCATAACGAAACGCCGCGCGGCGTTTATAATCGTTACCGCCGCGAGGCGATGGCCTTCAAGCGGCTGTATCCGGAAGCCCATTTCAACCTGTGGGACTTCGTCCGCCTGACGACGAGCAATATTGCCAGTGATTTATGGCACGCGGCGCGCCAGCGCGTGTTGCTGCGTAATCTCGCCAGCATCTTTTGGTTCCGCGCCATGCAGTTTCACGGCACGCGCATCGGCTACCGCCAGTCCGGCCCGCTGACCGGTCAACTGCGCCAGACCTTCTACTACCCGCGCGAACAGTTGGCGGTGGAGGTCGAGCCGCGCGAGGTCGAGCCGATTAGATATAATGAAAGATAATTATGCGCCGCGTTGAATTTCGCCATCTTTTGGATTATGACAATGTTTTGCGTGTCATATTTGACACGCAACGCGGCCAAATTACCAGTTTCGTGGTACAACTGGAATGTCAATTTTTGGAAAATGACAAATGGATTACAGTCGTCAGGTATGATACCGCACATGGTTATGCTCATCGTGATAGAATGCATCCATACGAAAAAGCCGAGAAGACCAGGATGTCCGTGCAAGATTACAACGAAGCACTAACGATTGCGATGAATGAGGTGATAAACAGCCGACATGATTATCGCAGGAGGTACGAAGAATGGTTGAGTCAAAAGTGAAAGATGAGATCGTCGAACGTAATATTCGCCTGACAGGCGAAATAATCCGGTACATTTTGAATAACCCGAAAGTGCTTGATGTGTTGCCCGACAAGTTTGAACTTGTCCTTTTGCCCGAAGACGATCCCGAAATTCGCCAGTTAAATTTGGAATTACTCGATAAATATGGCAGTGAAGGCAAGCCAATCGTATTTGCGCGCATAAAATCCAGCGCGAGGCAGATGAAGCCGAGCATTTTCGTGCCGGTGGCAGCGTGACAGGCCGAGGCGCACTCCCAAAGTGCGCCTCAATTTTTGCTGCGGGGTCGAGCCGATTCGGTATAATAAAGGCTAATGGCACACTATAAGCGAAAACGGCGTCACCCTTTGCGGGCTTGCCGCCTGTGCAAGTTTCACAAATACATGGGCAATTCCGATGCTGCCAAGAAGCCTCGCTATCGAAAAGTTCGTGAACGGCAGAAGCAAGTTTCTTATGAATTTGAAAGGCTGCCATGACCACTCCTGTCCTGACCCAAGATCTCGAAGCTGTTCGAAAGATTGTGCTGAAGAATTTGAAGGGCTACCGCGCCAAAGTGTTTTTGTTTGGCTCGCAGGCGGTGGGCAAGACCCGCCCCACCTCCGATATTGATGTTGCAGTTCTGCCACTCCAGCCTTTGCCCGAATTGATATTTTTCAACATTCGCGAGTCTCTGGAAGAAAGTGACGTGGTCCGCAATGTGGATGTTGTTGATCTGTCCAAAACTGACGAAAAGTTCCGTCAGCGGGTTATGAAAGAAGGTGTGTTATGGAAAGAGTGAAAGAGCGTTTGAAGGTGGCGCGCAAAGCGCTGACCACTTTGCAGGAATTGGCCGATAAACCAAACTTTACCGTTCTCGAACGTGACGCGGCGATACAGCGATTTGAATACACATTCGAAGCGTCCTGGAGGGCTGTACAAACATTTTTGTATGAACTTGAAGGTGTGGTGGCAAATTCTCCCAAAAGCGCGGTCCGCGCCTCATGGCAGGCGGGGTTGCTGGACGAAGTCTCTTCTCAGGCGGCATTGCGTATGTGCGAGGCGCGGAATATGACTGTGCATACCTACAACGAGAAACTGGCCCAGGAAATTGCTGATCAGGTTCCTGGTTTTGCTCGACTGCTTGATGAATGGCTTTCGGCCATGGAAAAACGATTCACATGACCCGCCTCGCCGCCCTCGTTCCCATGCCCGGCATTGGAAAGAAGGTGCATGATGATTGAAATGCAGAAAATCTACGAACTGCGCGACCGGATTGTGGAACATTTCCAGCCGACCAAGATTATTTTGTTCGGCTCGTATGCTTGCGGCCAGCCCACCGAAGATTCAGACGTGGACATGTTGGTCATTATGCCGTTCCAGGGCCGCAATCCTGAAAAGGCAACGGAAATCTGGATGGCAACAAAGCCCAAGTTCCCGATTGACATCATGGTTCGCAAACCGGAGGAATTAAAAAAACGCCTTGAAATGGGCGATTTTTTCCTCCGTGAAATCACTGAAAAGGGTAAGGTGCTGTATGAATCCGCTCACGCTTGAATGGATTGAAAAAGCCGAATCGGATTGGGTTTCCTTGCACCGCGAAATCCGCGCCCGCAAAAGTCCCAACTATGATGCCACCTGTTTCTTTGCGCAGCAATGTGTGGAAAAATACATCAGGAGTGGTGATCAGGAAAAAGAATGAAACTTATCGCTCTCGTCCCCATGCGCCATCACTCGCAACGCGTGCCTGGCAAGAACTACCGCCCGCTGGCTGGCAAGCCATTGTACCATCACATCCTCGAGTCGCTGCTGGCCGTGCCAGAAATCGCTGAAGTTGTCGTGGATACCGATTCCCAGCCGGTCATGGATGGCCTGCGGGCGCACTTTCCGCAAGTGCGCATCCTGGCGCGCCCCGAACACCTGCGCGCCGACACTGTCCCGATGAACGACATCCTGCTCTACGACACCTCGCAGGTCGAGGCGGATTTCTATCTCCAGACCCATAGCACCAACCCGCTGCTGCGCCCGGAAACCCTCCGCCGCGCCATCCAGGCCTTCCTGGCAGATTATCCCGCCCACGACTCGCTCTTCTCGGTGACGCGCCTGCAGACCCGCCTGTGGGACGCGCACGGCCGCGCCCTCAACCACGACCCGGCGGTGCTGCTCCAGACCCAGGACCTGCCGCCCGTTTACGAAGAAAATTCCTGTATCTATATCTTCACCCGCGACAACCTGGCGCGGCGGCGCAACCGTCTCGGCGAACGTCCGTTGATGTTCGAGATGAACGCCGCCGAAGCCTGGGACATTGACGAGGAACTGGATTTCGCCATCTGCGATTTCCTCCTCAGCCACCGACTGAACACTGAAAACTGAAAACTGATCACTGATCACTCGTAACTGGTACCTATGCCCACTATTTTATTATCCGCCCCCTACATGCTCCCCCTGCTCGACCGCTTTCGTCCGGTATTCGAGAAATATGGCATTGACCTGCTCCTGCCCGAAGTCGACGAACGGCTCGAGGAAGCCGAGCTACTCAAATACGCCGGTCAATTCGACGGCGCCATTTGCGGCGACGATGGTTACACCGCCCGCGTGTTGGAGGCCTGCGCGCCGCGCCTCAAAGTCATCTCCAAGTGGGGCACGGGCATTGATTCGATAGACAGCCAGGCGGCGGCCCGGCTGGGCGTCAAAGTCTGCCGCACACCCAACGCCTTCACCCTGCCGGTGGCGGATAGCGTGCTGGGCTATATCCTGGCCTTCGCCCGCCGCCAGCCGTGGATGGACAGGGCGGTGAAAACCGGTGAGTGGGATAAACTCCCGGGTCGTTCGCTGAGCGAATGCACGCTTGGCGTGGTCGGCGTGGGCGCCATCGGCAAGGCCGTCGTCCGCCGCGCCCGCGCCTTTGGCATGAAAATCCTGGGGACCGACATCGTGGATATAGACCACGTCTTTCTAGCCGAGACTGGGCTGGAAATGACTACTCTCGAATCTCTACTCTCTAATTCCGACTTTATCTCCCTGAACTGCGACCTGAACCCCACCAGCTATCATCTCATCAACGAGAGAACCTTGGGCCTGATGAAACCGGCTGCGATCCTGATCAATACCGCGCGCGGCGCGGTTGTGGACGAACCGGCGTTGGTCGCGGCTCTGCAAAAGGGTACAATTGCCGGCGCGGCGCTGGATGTGTTTGAGGCTGAACCGCTGCCAGCGGAAAGTCCGCTGCGGCAGATGGATAACGTGATGCTCGCCCCGCACAACGCCAATTCCAGCCCGGCCGCCTGGGAGCGGGTGCATTGGAATACGATTCACAATTTACTGGAGGGTTTAGGATTGCAAGTGAACAGTGAACAGTGATCAGTTACCAGTGTTCAGTGAGCAGTGAAAGCGGCCAACGGCCTCACGATCTTCAACCTGCAACCTTTGACCTTCAACTTTCGACCTGTAACCCAACCCTATGCCGAAGAATTCTCCTAAAACTGTATTAATCACCGGCGCGGCTGGCGGTATCGGGCGCGCGACGGTGCATCTATTCGCTGAATACGGCTGGCGGGTCATCGGCGTGGACCGCGCTCCCTTCGGTGAGGATTTTCCCGGCAACGGCCTGTTCATCCAGTCCGATATCTCGGATCCTGAAGCGTTGGAGGCAATTTTCGCCCAGGCACGCGACTTTACCGACCGCCTGGACGCGTTGGTCAACAACGCCGCTCTGCAAATTGCCAAACCCTTGCTGGATACCAGTGTAGAAGAATGGGATGCAGTCATGGCCTCAAACCTGCGTTCGGTCTTCTTGAGCGCCAAACTGGCCTACCCACTCTTCAAGGCGGCGGGCGGCGGAGCCATCGTCAACGTC
>JASEHI010000118.1 GCA_030018695.1 Anaerolineales bacterium | reverse complement strand
TGATCGTTTTTTGCCAACCTTCGGGACGGTTTCAACTGAAATGAAACACACCCTTAAGGTTTTTCGGTCGAGACGAAGAGTTTGGTATGTTCATCCACCGCGTAACGGTCGGTCATCCCGGCGATGTAATCGCAGATTGTCCGTTCCAGGCCGCGTTTGTCAATCCACACTTGGACGTGGTCGGGGAGAATGGCCGGCTCGAGATGATAAGCATTGAAAAGGTCGCTGAGGATCCGTTCGGCTTTGGTTTGCATGCGGACAACACGGTAATGGCGGTAGAGTTTGGCGTACAACAGGTCTTTCAATTCCCGGTTGCGCCGCTGCATGTCTTCGCTGAATCCGATGAGATTAAGAGATTGTTTTTGGACATCCAGCGCGGATCTCACCCCGCTTTCGCGCAGGCGTGCATCAGTCGCCTCGATCAGATCGGTCACTTCCAACCCGACCAGGTGACGGATCATGCGGTGGCGTTCGATGTCTTCCAAAATGGAGTCCCTCCACTTGAAGGTTTCGACGAGTATCTCCCAGAGGGCAACGCCCTCCAGCGTTTGGGGTGTGATCATCCCCGAGCGCAGCCCGTCGTCGAGATCGTGGGTAGTGTAGGCCAGTTCATCGGCCACATTGGCGATCTGCGTTTCCAGGTTGCCGCGCAAGTCAGGGTTGAAGTCGCGCGCATCCGAGATATCGTAATCGGATTCATGTTTGACAATGCCCTCGCGCGTTTCCCAGGTCAGGTTTAGCCCGGGGAACTCGGGGTAACGCTGTTCCAGTTCGGTGACGATGCGCAGGGATTGCTTGTTGTGATCGAAACCGCCGTAATCTTTCATCAAGCGGGCCAGGGTGACTTCGCCTGAATGTCCAAAAGGCGAGTGACCCAGGTCGTGCGCCAGGCAGATGGTCTCGACCAGGTCTTCGTTGGCGCCCAGGGCGCGGGCAATGGTGCGGCCAATCTGCGCCACTTCCAGCGTGTGTGTCAGGCGGGTGCGGAAGTAATCGCCTTCGTAGTTGATGAACACCTGTGTCTTGTATTCAAGGCGGCGAAAAGCGGTGGTGTGAAGGATGCGGTCACGGTCGCGCTGGAACGAGGTGCGATAATCCGGCTCATTGTCCAGGTAGGCGCGGCCTTTCGAGTCCTTGCTGCGCATACCATACGGCGCAAGGCTGCGGTCTTCGATTTCTTCGAGTTGTTGGCGTGAGAAGAACATGCTCGTAATACTAATCTACACTACCGAGGATGTCAACAGCGGAGGAGCGTGCCGGTGTTCATACCCAGCAGAGCGTTTTTGATGGCATCCGGCGCTTCACCGGAGAAGATGCTCACTTCCAGACCCGCAACCTGTTCCACGAGCCGAAGCATTTGCTCGACCTTGTCCCTCATCCCGCCGGTCACGTCCATGCCTGCCGCTCCAACCATACCCGCGCTAAAAGAACCAAAATTCTCAGGCGTGATCAGATTGACGAGTTTGCTCCGTGCCGGGAAGTCTGCCCAGACGCCTTTTTCCAGCCCGGCCAGGAGGATGCGCTGTGGATGAAGGTGGTTTGCGAGTGTAAAGAACAAATCTTCTGTGGAAAGGATAGTCCCGTTGAGGGTCGCGTCGAAGGCAACGTCACCAAAGATCACGGGCAGGATGCCGGCTTCGAGCGCGTTTTTCAGAGGCTTGATATACCAATCTTCGATTATCCCAGCCTTCGCCTGGCTTGCAGCCGAGGGAGGGAAGCTTATGGCCGGGATATTCGCATTATGCAGCGCATCCATGACCAATCTATTCAACGCCGAGGCTTGATACCAGACCTCGGCGAAACCCCTCCAATCTTCGGCCTCCCATTTTGAATTGACCGGCCAGTTTTGGCTGGCCGCGGCGTGACCGAAGGAGCCGGAGCCATGTCCCAGAACCAGGTGCAGGCGCGGGTCGAGGTGAGTGGCGGCGGCGATTTGAGCCGCCAGTTCAGCCAGTTTATCCAGGCGGGGTGTATAGGGGCGTGTTTTGTCGGTGATCAGCGACCCGCCGAGCTTCAGGAAAGTGAGCTTCATCATGCCTGAAACTTTAGCACGTTCTGTGGATGGCGTCAAGAATGGGTGTGCTATAATTTGAGTGTCGCTTGGCCAAGAGAATTTATGAAACTTGACGTTCACGCAGCGGTCCAGACCGCCGTTATCCTTGCCCTGATTGGATTCGTTCTCGGCATTTGGCTGGGAGTACGCGCCATTCGCGAGGGGCATCGCATACCTTTCTTTCGTCTCCGCCGGCAGCGCGTGGCGGGCGGCTGGCGGAGGATATTATTTTCGATCTTGCTGGGGGTATTCGCGATTGTTTTGCAACGCTACACCGAGCCGGCTGTCTATCGTTTCTTCCCTCCGACCGCGGCTCCCTCCCGGACGGCGACGATCACCCTGACGCCAACCATCACGCTCACCCCAACCATCACGCTGACGCCGACGATCACGCTCACGCCCGCGATCAGCGATACACCTACGCTCACTCCGACACCCTTCCTGCCGCCGGCCATCGAAGCCCGCTTCCAGAGTACAGTGACGCCCAACCCGGATGCGGTCTTTAGCCCGTTGAAGTTCGCCTACCGCATCCTGGATGGACAAGCGCTCAACCCGGCCACTATTTTTCAGAATCCGGTTCGACACCTGTATGCCGCTTTTACCTACGACAAGATGCTGCCCGGCGTCCAATGGACAGCGCTTTGGTACCGGGATGGTAAACTGGTGCATTTCGAGACCAAACCCTGGGATGGCGCAATCGGTGGTTATGGTTTTACCGATTGGAATCCACCATTGGAGGAATGGCTGCCAGGGAACTACAGCGTGCAAATCTTTGTCGGTCTAGATTGGAAAGTCGTCGGCGGATTCATTGTCCAGGGTGAACCTCCAACCTCGACGCTCACCTTGACCCCCAGCCTGTCGCCGATGCCGACACTGACGCGCACCCCGAGCCGCACCCCGACTCCTTCGAAAACCCCCACTGCAACCTGGACGCCGATCCCTTCCCGTACGCCTCGTCCGAGCGATACCCGTTGGCCGTCCCAGACGCCGACAAAATAATAAATTCGAGAGGAACCCTTCATGGAGCAAAAAGCCTTCCAAGACTACTACCCCGATCATTTTGCCCATTGCTATGGCTGTGGGAAGCTCAACACATCCGGCCACCAGATAAAAAGTTATTGGGAAGGCGAAGAGTCGGTCTGCCGCTTCCTGCCGGAACCTGATCACACCGCCATCCCCGGTTATGTGTATGGCGGGCTGATCGCCTCGTTGATTGACTGTCACGGCACCGGGACAGCCGCTGCGGCGGCCTACCGCGCCGAGAAGCGCGCCATGGATACTGAGCCGGCGTTCCGTTTTCTGACCGCTTCGCTGCATGTAGATTATCTGAAGCCCACGCCCCTGGGCGTGATCCTGGAAGTGCGTGGAAGGGTGAAAGAAGTCAAAGGCCGCAAAGTGGTGATCGAGGCGACCGTCTCGGCGGAGGGTGTCGTCACGGCACGCGGGGAGGTGGTCGCCGTGCATGTGCCGGAGCGGATGATAGAAGAGTTGCTTCAAAAATAATTTTAGCGCCGCATATATTTCAACGCGAATGTCGCGAATAGGCTAATAGCGCGAATAAAACCAAATACATTCGCGAAATTCGCTCATTCGCGGCATTCGCGTTAAAAATGCCCGGTAGCAATCTTATACTGCCCGCTGATGGAGTCACACGCTGTAGGCGCAGGCGATTTGTGCGCCCAAGCGGGCATTGTTGAGCAGTAGATCCAAATTGGCGCGCAGTGTCGCGCCGCCGGTCAATTCACTCAGGCGTTGGAGCAGGAAAGGCGTGAGCGCCTGACCGTAGATATTCCCTTGGCGCGCTTCCTGCCTGGCTTGCTGGATGACCCCTTCCACAGCCTGGCGCGGCAGGGCGGTGGCAACGGGCGGCGGCTGGCAGACCAGGACGGCGCTCTTCAGGCCCAGCTCCCAGTGCGCCTTGGCAAAGGCGACTACTTCCTGGGGCGTGTCGAGCCGCGCGCTGACCGGCAGTCCGCTCTCGCGGGAGTAGAAGGCGGGGAATTCATCCGTGCCGTAGCCGATGACCGGCACCCCCATCGTTTCCAGATATTCGAGCGTGGCAGGAAGATCCAAGATGGCTTTTGCGCCCGCGCAGACGACGATCATCGGCGTATCGGCCAGCGCAGGAAGGTCGGTGGAGATATCGAACGACTCGACCTCATGCACGCCGCCGATGCCGCCGGTGGCAAAGACCTTGATCCCGGCTTTGTGCGCGGCGAACATCGTCCCCGCCACGGTCGTGCCGCCGGATTCCTTTTTGACGATGGCGGTGGCAAAATCCCGGCGGCTGATCTTGCGCACGTTTTCCGCGTTGGCTAATTGCTCCAATTCTGTATCTGTGAGTCCGACGTGGATGATCCCATCCAGCACGGCGACGGTGGCGGGCGTCGCGCCGTTCTCGCGCACGACGCGCTCCATGTCGCGCGCCAGTTGCAGGTTTTGCGAGCGCGGCAGTCCGTGCGTGATGACGGTGGATTCGAGGGCGAGGAGGGGGAGGGGAGGGCAAATTGAGTGTGAGAGAACGAAGTAATGCTGAAGAGGGGGCATGATGAGGCTCCTTCATTATCGCAATACATTCTATTTCAGGGCGCGCCTCCGATGCAGGATTGCGCGGTCAATGGCCTCTTCCCTGCTTATAGTCTCATGCGTTTTATTTTGTGCTTGCTCAATTTCATCATTTATCCATCTTTCTGCAAGTTCTCTTATTTTCGGTGATGGCCCGGACGATTTCTGTATTACCGGCTCGGGTTCAGCGATAACCGCAGTAGCACCCATAGATGCAGAACCCGACACGCCGGAACCAGCAGGGGGAGGAACGGGAGGAATGGGAGGAGGGGGAGGGGTAGTACGCCGAACTAGAACCGGCAATCTGGTAAGTATCCAATTTAACCGGTTCACCATGAACTCGTGGCAACGCTCACGATTTTCATAACGGCCTGTACGATCTGCCTCTTCTGCTATCCTCATGAGTATATTCACAGAATTACGCAATTCAATGCGACAGTCTATTCGACGATTAGCGCCAAAATACACGACACCGCGTATCCAGTGCGCCAATGCTCGATCCCAATCCATCGTTGTGCCAAGTGTGCCAAATCCCTCTAGGGCCTCGTCAGCACAGCGGACAGCATTCGGCCAGTCATATACTTCAGCATAAGCACATGCCTGAAAGAGAGAGGCATATGGTTTGACAGCATACAACTTGGTATAGCGGCGTTTTTCTTGTTCAAGTTCCGGGATAATTCGCATTGCACCAGGCATGCTTGTGCATGCGTTCAATACTCTGAGGCGCAAATTCACCAACGATTCATAATCAATCCTCAGGTTCCTGACACACGGCTTTCCCTGTGGGAGGCTGGGCTGGCAAGTAATACGGTCAACG
>JASEHI010000117.1 GCA_030018695.1 Anaerolineales bacterium | reverse complement strand
GTTGACCGTATTACTTGCCAGCCCAGCCTCCCACAGGGAAAGCCGTGTGTCAGGTTTTCGTGGCGGAGAGGGTGGGATTCGAACCCACGGTGACCCGAAAGCCACAACGGTTTTCGAGACCGTCCCATTCAACCACTCTGGCACCTCTCCAAGTTCCGTGTCAAGTGTTTCAGTGTCAAGTGTCACGTGACACTGAAGCACTTGACACCGGAGCACCTTGCCCGGCGGAGCGTATTATATCCTAAATCTCAACGCTCGCGTGCCAATCCGGGTAGACGGCTTGCTTTAGCCCAAGCTCTGCCAGGCGTTCCATCAGGGCAGTGGCGGCTCTCTCCTCGCCGTGCACCAGAAAGACTTGCCTGGCCTGATCCTTGACACACATGGCGTAGTCAATCAAAAGTGTCTGCCCGGCGTGGGCCGAAAGTCCGCCGATCGTGACGACCTCGGCGCGGCGATGAAAGACCTCTCCGAATATCCTGACCTTTTTCTCGCGGTCGGCCAGGCGACGCCCCAGCGTGTAAGGCGCCTGCCAGGAGACGATCAAGATCACGTTGCGTGGGTCTTCGATGTTGTTACGTAAGTGGTGCAAGATGCGCCCCGTTTCGGCCATGCCGGAGGCGGAGATGATAATCAGCGGCCCTTTGCGCTCGTTGATTGCTTTGGATTCTTCCACGGAGTGGGTATAAGTGAGCTGTTTGAATTCCAGCGCAGGGTGCTTTTGTGTGCGGATGAAATCGTGGGTTTCCTTATCGAAGCACTCCGGGTGCTGGACAAAGACTTCCGTGGCGTGGACCGCCAGCGGACTGTCAACATATACCGGCACAGACGGGACGCTGCCCTCGGCGATCATCTCATTCAGGAAATAGACCAGCTCCTGTGTGCGCCCCACGGCAAAGGATGGGATGATGACTTTGCCGCCGCGCTCGACCGTGCGCTTGATCACCTCCCGAAGTTCATCGTAGGCGGCGCGGATATCTTCGTGCGGTTTGTCGCCGTATGTACATTCCATCATCAGGCAGTCCACTTTACCGTGGGGAAGGATAGGATCGCGCAGCAAAGGCAGATCATAGCGACCAATATCACCAGAGAACCAGAGATTCACTTTCCGGCCTTTTTCCTCGACTTCCAGCGAGATACCCGCCGAACCGAGGATGTGACCGGCCTCTACGAAGCGGACGATCACGCCGGGTACAGGCTCGAACGGTTCGTCGTAGGATACGGGTCTGAAGTATTGCGTCACCTCGGCCGCGTCAAGGCTGGTATAGAGCGGCTCGATTGGCGGCTCGCCGCGCTGGGCGCGCTTTTTGTTCACAAACCTGGCATCCGCTTCCTGGATGTGACCCGAGTCGCGCAACATGATGTCGGCCAGGTGAACGGTGGCTGGCGTGGCATAGATTGGGTTGCTGAAGCCTTGTTTGACCAGATTGGGCAGGTTGCCGCTGTGGTCAATGTGGGCATGCGACAACATGACGGCATCCACGCTGCCCGGCTCGAAGGAGAAATTTTGGTTGCGCTCGTAAGTATCACGCCGGCGACCCTGGAAAAGGCCACATTCCAGTAACAGCCGGGAACCGTTGATTTCGAGCAAATGTTGAGAACCGGTCACGGTGCGCGCCGCGCCGTTGAAATGGATGCGCATGGGGAGCCTCTATTTTTTCAGGAGTTCTAAAATCTTATCGCCATACTTTTCGAACCGCCAGGGCGAGTCGGGCATCAACTTTGCCAACGCGGCTATATCTTGTGGATTCGCCTCGGCAATGGCTTGCATGAACGGACGCGGCAAGACGACGTCCGATTCGACGCCCAGCCTTTCTGCGACGTTCTTCCGCCAGTGGCGCAGGGAGTCCAATCGCTTTAACAACGCCTCGTCCGGGCGAGGTGAGTCAGGTCGCAGCAGCGGCTTGGCCTGCAAACCGCGCCGGATGGCTTTGAGCATGTCGCTGGCGAAGAGATCAATCTGCCGCCGGCTCAAGCCGAGAGCTTCCAGATCCGCGTAGGTTTGCGGGGCGGTTTGGGCAAGCGTTATCAGGATTTTATGGCTGACGATCTTGAAGACCGGGCGATTCATGCGTTGCGCCTGGGACTCACGCCAGGTGCAAAGTTCCTGGAGGAGGGCCAACTCCCTGGAAGTGAGATTCTGTGTCCCGCTGAAGCGTTGCCAGGCGGCGCAGCCATTTTCAGCGCGGCCGTTCATCTTGGAGATACGGCCAAATTCCTCGCGCGCCAGTATCAGACGGTCATTCACTTCCAATTCGGCTTGCAGCAGAGTGTGAAGATCCAGAAGATAATGCGTGTCCAGCCGGGCATAATTGATCAGCTCAGATGGGAGAGGACGCTGCCCCCAGTTGGCTTTTTGGAAACGTTTATTCACGATCACGCCGAACTTTTCAGCCAGGGTGCTATCCAGGCCCACCTGTTGATATCCCAAGATTCGCACCGCCTGCATCGTATCGAACAGGTTGGCAAAGGTGAAACCGAAGTCGCGCTTCAGGGTGATGATATCGTACTCGGCTGCGTGAAATATTTTCTGGATCTCTGGATTGGCAAAGATGGGCGCCAGTCGGGAAAGGTCGTTTAAAGCCAGCGGGTCCACCAGATAATCTGTCTCAGGCGTGGAAAACTGGATCAGGCAAACTTGCTCGCGGTAGGCGTAGAGGCTGTTGGATTCGGTATCCACCGCAATGCGCGGCTGGCGCGTCAACTCGCCAGCCAGTTTGTGTAAGGCGGTTGGTGTGGCGATCCAGACAGGCGGTTGGAGTGGATTTGACGGCATGGGGTCATTATAAGACGTTAATCGTAAAACGTAAAACGCGAATCGTGAAACGTGAAACGTAAAACGTGAAACGTACCCCGTAACAGGTAAAACCGGTATGTTACGTTTTACGCATTACGCATTACGTATTACGCATTACGTTTTCGAATCGCGTATTTTTTCCATCACCAGCGCATTTCCCCCATCGTCGTAGTACTTCTGCCAGGTATCAACCGCCAGATACCCCTCGCCTTGATACAGCCGTATGGCGGCCTGGTTTGAAGTCCGCACGCACAGGCGGATGCGCGGCTGGATTACACGGCTTTCGCATTCGAGTAACAAGGCTCTGGCTACCCCCTTCCGCCGGTATTCCGGCAAGACACCCAGCGTAGCAATCCAGGCCAGCCCTTCAGATGGACGCGGGTCGCCGGCGATGAAGCCGATCAGCTTCTGGTCGTTGACTGCTTTCAGGCGGATGACATCGGAATAGGTCAAAACCGCAACCAGGTCCAGGAGCGGCCAGGCGTCCTTTAGGAAGCAAGCATGTTCAAGGCGGCGCAGTCCGCCGAGGTCGCGGAGAGAAGCGGGAAGGATGTCCATTAAGGATGAAAGATGAAAGATGAAAGATGAAGGATGAAAGATGAAAGGTGAAAGATGAAAGATGAAAGCTTGCCCTGAGCGCAGTCGAAGGGATGAATAGAGCCTCTCGCAGAAGCGGGAGGCTCTAATTGTATTACGCATTACGCATTACGTTTTACTTTTCCTTCCCTTTGACAAAATTCTCGAGCATGCTGGTGAATTCCATCGGGAAGATGAACTTGGTGGACGCGCCCTGGCCGAGATGCTTGAGGGTTTCGAAGTATTGCAGGGTCATGGTCTTTTGGTCAATTATCTTGGCAGCGGCAAAGATCTTCTCGAGCGCGACCGAGAAACCTTCAGCTTTAAGTACCTGGGCCTGTTTCTGGCCTTCGGCTTCCAGGATGGCGGCCTGCCTCTGGCCTTCGGCCATGAGGATGGCGGCCTGTTTCTCGCCTTCGGCCACGTTGATGGCCGCCTCGCGTGTACCGGTCGACTCGGTCACCACCGCGCGGCGGATACGCTCGGCGGACATCTGGCGGTTCATCGCGTCCTGCACATCGCGCGGCGGGACGATCTCGCGGATCTCGACGTTGGTGACTTTCACGCCCCAGCGCTCGGTGACTTCGTCCAGGCGGGTGCGCAGCATGGTGTTGATATGCTCGCGCTCCGAAAGGGCGTCGTCCAGCGGGATGCCGCCGATGACGGCGCGCAGCGTGGTGGTGGCGATACCGGCAGCAGACGCCTCGAAATTCGCCACTTGCAGTACCGACTGGGCCGGATCGAGCACCTTGAAGTACCAGATGAAATCAATCGCGATACCGGCGTTGTCTTTGGTGATGGCGGTCTGGTGCGGCACCTCGCGCACCTGCTCGCGCAGGTCCACTTTCACGGCGCGGTCAATCACCGGGATCAGGATGATCAGGCCCGGCCCTTTCGCCCCGACACAGCGCCCCAGGCGAAAGACGACCAGCCGCTGGTATTCGTTGACGATGCGGATGGCGTTGGCCAGGAAGATCACCAGCACCACGACAACAAAGGCAACTACACAGAGAACGGATGTGGTTATTTCTGCCATTCTTTCCTCCTTCAACTTGAATATGGATCGGTTATTTTGCTCGCTGGTCGTCACGCTCGACGACCAGGATGAATCCCTCGCGGCCAAGCACACGGACGTTGCTTCCGGCCGGGATGGATTTCTCGCTGCGGGCAGTCCAAAGTTCGCCGGCCACCTGGACTGAACCTTCAAAATGGATCGCACTCTTGGCCTCGCCGATCTGGCCGATCAGCGTCCCCAGGTCGTGACTCGGGCGCGAGTGCATGGCTTGGATTGTTTTCAGGATGACAAACCAGACGAATCCGCCAGACAGGGTGGAGACGACGGCTGCCAACCAGGGGTTGACCGCCGGCCGGAAGCCGCTGGATGGGAAGAGATACACCGAGCCGACGATCAGCATCAGGATGCTGAGGGTGAGGTAAATCTCGCGCTTTGGCTTGCGGATGGCGAAGACGAATGGCACCAGGCTCAACACCAGGATAATCAGCGCCCAAAGATTGAAGGACAGGTAATAGACGGTGTATCCGGCCAGAACCAGCGTGAATAATGCGCCGACCTCCAACATGCCTGTGCCTGGGGTGACAATGGCCAGCAGGATCAGGACGGAGCCGAGTACCAGCATCACATAGGCAACATTCGGATCTAACATGAAATTCATAGCCATTCCTTTCTTGCCGAGTAGGTGCTACGCAGAAGCGCCAAGAACATTATACAACAATTTGCGGTATTGGACTTCCGAAGTTTTCAGAACTTCGGAAGTCTTGCGCCGGATTCGCGCTCCTATTTGCATACGCAAATCCGCGATCCTGGTTTTCGTAGGTCGGGATTCAATCCCGACAAAGCGGCGGAAAAGCCGGTTTTACGGACCGGTGGGTTTGGGGTAGAATACGAGGCGAAGAAAAGAGAAGAGATCGGTTTCCGGATAATCGAGGTCAAGATATTGGAACAAGATGCTTTTGAGGTGTCCTAACCGTGACGGAGATTGGGAAATGGATTTCCTGAACAGAATCTTTCTGGGTGATTGCGAGGAAATTCTAAAAGAACTTCCTGATAATTCTATTGATT
>JASEHI010000116.1 GCA_030018695.1 Anaerolineales bacterium | reverse complement strand
CCCATTTCCAACTGCGCCGCCGCCTCCCGGATAGCGACCCCTACCTGCTGCCACTGGCCGCCTTGCTCAGCGGCTGGGGCTTGCTGACCGTCTGGCGGTTGGACGTCAGTTTGGGACTGCGTCAGTCGCTCTGGCTGATCGTCAGCAGCGGGGTTCTCATCCTGGGGTTGCGCCTGCCGGCCGATTTGCGCTTCCTGCGCCGCTACAAATACCTATGGCTGACCGGCGGCCTTCTCCTCACCGCCCTGACGCTCGTCTTCGGCACCAATCCGCTGGGCGGCGGGCCGCGCCTGTGGCTGGGCTGCTGCGGTGTCTACTTCCAACCCTCCGAGCCGCTCAAACTTCTTCTCGTTATTTACCTTGCCGCATATCTCACGGATCGTTGGCACGTTCGAACGTGGAAACGTGGAACGCTCCTGATCCTACCCAGCCTGATCATGTCTGGCCTTGCAATCCTTCTCTTGCTCGTGCAACGCGACCTCGGCACGGCGTCCATTTTCATTTTCCTCTACACCATCCTGCTTTACCTCGCCTCCGGCAAGAAACGTGTCCTATTGATCAGCCTCGTCGGTCTGGGGCTGGCCGGGCTGGCCGGTTACTTTTTCTTCGATGTCGTCCGCCTGCGCGTGGACGCCTGGCTGAACCCCTGGCTCGACCCCTCCGGGCGCTCTTACCAGATCGTACAGTCGCTGATGGCCATAGCCAATGGCGGGATCATCGGGCGCGGAGCTGGGATGGGAAGTCCCGGATTGGTGCCGATTTCCATCTCTGACTTCATCTTTTCCGCCATTTCAGAAGAAACGGGGCTGCTCGGGACGATTGGCCTGTTTGCGCTATTGGGCCTTTTCGTCGCCCGAGGCATGCGCGCTGCCCTGCGCGCCTCCGATAGCTTCCGCCGTCTCCTGGCCGCCGGGCTGACGGCTTATCTCGGAGCACAGAGCGTGCTCATCATCGGCGGCAATTTGCGCCTCCTGCCGCTGACCGGCGTCACGCTGCCTTTTGTCTCCTACGGTGGGTCGTCCATGCTGACCTCTTACCTGGCGCTCCTTTTCCTTCTCGTCGTCGGCAGCCAACCCGAAGATGAACCCGCGCCTCTGCCCCGCCATTCGTTGTCACCATACCTGCTCGTGACCGGTCTACTCGGCCTCGGCCTGATCGCTGCTGCGCTGGTGAACGGTTGGTGGGCTGTCTGGCGCGGCCCCGATTTGCTGAACCGCACCGATAATGCCCGCCGCACCATCTCGGATCGTTACGTGCCGCGCGGCGGACTGCTCGACCGGAATGCCATGCCGATAAACATCACGCAGGGTGAATCGGGCAGTTACATACGCCTCTACCAGTACACTGACCTCGCCCCGATCACGGGCTACACCCACCCCACTTACGGGCAGGCCGGGCTGGAAGCCTCTCTCGATCCTCACCTGCGGGGATTGCAGGGCAACTCAGCCAGCCGGATTTGGCTGGATCACTTGCTCTACGGCCAGCCGCCTCCCGGCCTGGACGTGCGCCTGACCATTGACCTGAAGCTGCAACGCAAAGCCGACTCCCTGCTCGGCGGGCACGCCGGCGCAGTGGTACTGCTCAACGCCGAGACAGGCGAAATCCTGGTCATGGCCTCCCACCCGACCTACGATCCGAACAAGTTGGATGAAGAGGGCTCCAGCCTGGCGCAGGACCCGCGCGCCCCGCTGCTGGATCGCGCCGCGCAGGGGACTTACCCTGCTGGAACGGCTGCCACGCCGTTCCTTTTCGCGGCTGGCTTGAGCGGGAACGCGCCTCACAACGATCTCATCCAGTTGTACGATGCGCTTGGATTTTATACCACCCCAGATTTGCGCCTGCCGGTCGTCGCGGCCTCGACTCCGAGTGGGGAATTGCGCCTCAGCCCGCTGCAAATGGCGCTGGCTGCCGCAACACTCAGCAACAAAGGCATTCTGCCTGTACCACGGCTGGCGATGGCCGTAAACACGCCGCAGCAGGGCTGGGTCATCCTGCCGGCATTGGGCGCGCCGATGCAAGCGTTAGCGGCTCAATCCGCCGACGCAACTGCCGAGGCGTTGATGGCCAGAGGGCAGCCCTTCTGGCAGGCGACCGGAAAAGGCATCGAAATTCAGGAGAACAGGACCATCACCTGGTACATGGCCGGGACACTGCCCAACTGGCAGGGAACGCCGTTGGCGCTTGTGGTCGCGTTGGAGGAAGACAACTCTCGACTTGCCGAATTCATCGGACAGTCATTGATGAATGAGGCGTTACAGCCGTAGGGCGGGATTCTTTCGATAACCTGGAGCCTCTGGCTGCTGAAATTGGCAGGCGCTGGCCAAAGAGGATTTCGGTCGCGGAAGCAGTGATCGAAGGCAGCGACCGCTCGCCGAAACTGGATGGACTGCTAGATTATCAGTGTATAATTGAATCGATGAGCCGCACCTTGCCCGCCGATTTGCAAGTAGACCGCACCGCCTTTTCCATCGCCTCGTTGACAGATGAAGCCGATGAAAAGGCATATTGGCTCGCGCGTACCCCCAGCGAACGTCTGAGACAGGTGGAAATCCTTCGACGAATAAATTATGGACATAGAGCTACCGCTCGACTTCAAAGAGTTCTTGAAGTTGTTGAAAGAGAAATTCGATCTTCCTGAATTGAGTCCCGACCCGTTTCTCAAAGAAAACAAGAAAGCCGCTGGCCGTTTCAAGGATTTGGCTGACCTCGAAAACCTGCCCTGATTTCATCCTTCATCTTTCATCTTTCATCCTTCATCCTTCATCCTTTATCTTCACCCTCACGAACTTCCTTTTTCCAACCTGCAACACGCCAATATGCGGGAAAACCGCCTGGGCGTCGGGCAAAACCTCCCCATCCAGGCGCACACCCTTTTGCTCGACTATCCGCCGTCCCTCGCTCTTGCTCGCTATTAACTTCGCAGCCATCAACACATCCAACAACGTCTGCCCGCTCTGCAAAGCATATTCGGGCATATCCTCCGGCGCCTGGCGCGCCTGGAAGACGCGTTTGAACTGTTCCTCGGCTTCGACGGCCGCCTGTTCCGAATGAAAGATACTGACGATCTCGCGCGCCAGTTCCATCTTCACATCGCGAGGATGGCGAGTAGCCTGGGCCAGCGATTCTTCAACCGCCTTGACCTGCACCGGCGTGTAACGCGTGACGAGTTTAAAGTAAATCGGCATGGCGCTATCCGGCAGGCTCATCACTTTACCGTACATATCGCCAGACTCGGCCAGGATGGGAATGTGATTGCCCAGCGACTTGGACATACGCACCACGCCATCCGTGCCGGGCAGGATGCCCATGATGATGCCTATCTGGGGTCGTTGGCCATAGGCTTCCTGCAACTTACGTCCGGCAGTGATAATGTTGAAGAGTTGGTCGCTGCCGCCCACCTGCACATCCGTGTTCATCGCGACCGCGTCATAGCCCTGCATGAGGGCATAGAACGTTTCGTGCAGATAGACCGGATCGCCTTTTTCCCAGCGCAGCTTGAAATTCTCACGCTGGATGAACTGCTGGATTGTAAAAGCCGAGGCAAGCTTGATCAGGTCGGCTAGTTTCAGATCCAGCAGCCATTCATGATTGAAACGGATGCTTGTCTTTTCGCGGTCGAGAATGTGATATGCCTGCTCGGCGTAGGTGCGGGCGTTATGTTCGGTCTCTTCTTTGGTCAGCACGGCGCGCAGCTTATCCTTATCGGACGGGTCGCCGACCATGCTCGTGCCGGTGCCGACGAGAAACGTCACCGCGTGACCCAAATCCTGGAACTGGCGCAGTTTCCGCATGGTGATGGTATGACCCAGGTGCAGGTCGGAGGTGCGTGGGTCGTAGCCGCAATAGACGCGCAGCGGCCTCCCTTCCTTTTGAGCCTCGACCAGGCGTTGGCGTAATTCGTTGGCCATAGCTTTCTTCAAGTCTGCGTCACCGTATTCGGCGCCTTGCATCAGCAGGGTTACTTGTTCGTTGATGGATATTTTAGGCATAGGTAACTCCGCGACAAGAGAGTGGGGAGTGGAGAGTGGAGAGTGGAGAGTGGAGAGTGGAGAGTGGAGAGTGGAGAGTGGAGAATGAAGGTGTTACCAAACACTATTCTCTAATCTCTAATCTCTGATCTCTATTCTCTAATCTCTGATCTCTATTCTCTAATCTCTGCCCTCGAAACAAAAACGCGCCCGCTGCGGCAGGCGTGTGGATCCAGACCGCAGCGAGGATTATGGAAAGGAGTAATAGGAATAAGCGAGGGCGTTCATTGCGGGCTATTATACAGCAAATTCGGAAGTGTGTTACCCGTCCAGGGGGCTTTTCCCTACGGGATGCTTCGCGATAACAGCCAGCCCGCCGCGCTGGAGGATACGTTCGCTGCGCTCAGTACAGGCGTGGGTGTAGATCATGGTGGTGCGGACATCTTTGTGGCCGAGAAGCTCCTGAACCGTGCGGATATCGTAGCCGTTTTGCAGGAGGTGGGTGGCAAAAGAGTACCTAAAGGTAGGCTGCGCGCTGGCGGAGGGTGTGGCAAGAGACGCGTTTTTGGATTCCAGACTTGTTGGCAGCTGCCTTGACGGCGCGCTGCAAACCGGTGGCATCCAGGTGATGGCGGCGTTCTTTGCCAGTGCGCGGGTCGAGTGAACGTTTGGGGGCGGGAAAGAGGTATTGCCAGATGAGTTCGCGGGCGGCATTGGGGTATTTGATTTCCAGGGCATAGGGAAGGTAAACTTCGCCGCAGCCTGCAGCCAGGTCTTCTTCATGCAAGAGCCGGGCGCGTAAAGATCTGACGCCGGAGGTCGGGAATGATGGAATCGGGCAGGGGGGTGAAGCGGTCTTTTTCGCCTTTGCCGGCGCGGACGATGATCTGGTGGTTGCCAAAGTCAATATCCTTGACGCGCAGGCGCAGACACTCGGTCAGGCGCAGGCCGCTGCCGTAGAGGATCTTTGCCATTAGTTGTGGAACGCCTGTCATTTTGTTGATGACGGACATGGCTTCTTGATGGGTAAGGACAACGGGCAGGGTTTCAGACTTTTCGGCGCGGAAGATGTCAGAGGGGAGGGCGATGTCTATTTGAAGGACGTGGCGATATAAGAAGATGATGGCGCTCAAGGCCTGATTTTGGGTGGAGGCGGCAACCTTGCGTTCGGTTGCGAGGTGGGTGATGAAAGCTTGTATCCTTCGACAGGCTCAGGACAGCGTTTCCTGCGCGCCCATGTCTTTGGGGTGGCGCTTTTGGTGGAAGAAGATGTAGCGCTTGATCCAATCCACGCCGAAGGCCTACTCGGTAGGTTTGTTCGGTGCGATAGGAATAGTGCTTGGTGCGTAACACGTCGCGCACGACATCCAGCAGTTTTTTTCCCTGCCCCTGTTCGGGGACCTTCGGCGGGGATGATGTCCCCTGCGGGGACGATGTGGGTTGTTCAGGCATTGCATTTTCTCCGAGGTTTATGCTAAAATAAGGTCAGGCGTTCATCCTATTTTAACCGATTGCAGCCTAAATGCCTAATTGAATTAAGGATGTTAGGCGGCCTGTAGACCGCCCATAAGCCGTTGAACTAAGCGCTTCGCGCAGGGGGATTACTTTCAGCCACATGTTTTGCTTGCAAAACTCCCCCTCTCCATGTACAATATTCTC
>JASEHI010000115.1 GCA_030018695.1 Anaerolineales bacterium | reverse complement strand
CTCAGCAAAACCTTCGGGACGTTCTTACTTCAACTCATTTGAAACACACCCAAACCTTAAGGACACAATGGCAAACGATATCTTTTTGACCGCCGAAGGCACTGTAAAAATAAAAGCTGAACTGGCAGAGCTAACCGGCCCGGCCCGCCTGGCGTTATCTAAACGCCTGCGCTCCGCCATCCAAATGGGCGATCTCTCCGAGAACGCTGACTATCACAAAGCCAAAGAGGACCAGGGCTTTCTCGAAGGCCGCATTCAGGAACTGGAATACATCCTGCATAATGCGATCGTCGTCGAAGAAAATTCAATCTCAAAAGACAGGGTATCTGTCGGAACGCGGGTCACTATTCAACCGGTAGGCCTTCGGGAAGAAGATTCCCCACCCGAGATCTATTATATGGTGGGCGCGAAAGAAGCCGATCCGCGCAACGGAAAAATATCAAATGAATCCCCCATCGGCCGCGCTTTACTCGATCACCGCGTCGGCGAAGTGGTCGAGGCTGAAACACCGGGCGGAAAGATCGAGCTAAAAATCCTGAAAATCGAATGAAGACCTACCCGGCTGTAATCTTCGGCCAGACGGCCAATTCCAGCGTCACGCGCTCGAAGAAGCTGCTATCCGGGAGTGCGCCACGACCGTATTCAACATCCGAGATTGTCGCCACCAATTGCAGCGCGGCTGTTTCCAGCACCACCCGTTTGCCGCGTTCGACCAGGATCGGCTCACCTTTGGCTTCCAGGCGTTGGAAGGTAGCCACATCATTGAAAGCGTGTGAACTCATCAAGACCTTGGTCACAGTTTGGATATCATTCTTATCGAACATCCAAACTTCAAAGGCAGTTACTTTCTTTGGATCCCCAACGCCGATGGTTTCCGAGATGCCAATGCCACACTCGCCCAGAAATTCTCCAGAGGCAGAGTCGATGCCAAAGGAGTCATCGAACAGGTCGTCGCCAAGGACATAGGTCGTAACAAACTGGGCGATGGGGGTCTCTTGACCTCTCCCCGTGTAATCAGTCAACTCGGTCTGCCGGCTGAGGCGACGCGCTTGTTGCGCCGGGGTCGCTTCACCGCCGCTTCGCCCCAACATCGGGCGCAAAAACCTGAACAGCCCATAACCCACGACTGCCACGACTATGACTCCAAAAGCGATGACCCCGTAAATCACGAGCAGATTGCCGGTGGTGGGTTTTGTTGGCGTTTCGCCGGGTGTCGGGATGACGACGCCGCCAGCTGGTTGAACAATGCTAGAGAAATTTATGATCGTGGCAGGATTTTGCTCCCCCGGGTTTCTCTGAATGGTCAACAGAACCGCCGGTCCATTAGACCCCAGCACCTGATAGCGTTTGAGGGCCAGCGCAGTATCACCATTTATCCCGTAGGAGTCGATTGCCATCCGCAGGTATTCTTCTTGATAACCGACATGCAGCATAGATGGCGGAGCATCTTTCCACTTCACTGGCTGGATCCCCCAACCCCAGATCAGTCCGAGAAGAATCCCCGCTACACCGGCAAGCACAGCTGCGACAACTGGTCTCTTAATGTACTCAAGAATGTTCATCGTGTGCCCTCCGATAGATGCGTAAGCTGGTACAACTATTCATTATACAAGCAATCAGTAAATCACGAAAGTCTTTGTCACCCTGAGCCTATGGCTTTCTCAAAGCCGCGGACTTCTAACGCGAATGCCGCGAATGGGCGAATTACGCGAATTTTAATGGTTTTTTTGCGTAATTCGCTTGCATCGTACCCGTAAGGGTATTCGCCCAATTCGCGTTTGTTTTTTTGTCTCCTCACCGCGAGAATCCGCTTCTGTTTACGCGCTTTCGGGGACGACATCCTCAAGCAGGAAAGTTTCCTCGCAATCCAGGCATTGCACTTCACGTTTATTGGCAATCACCAGCATTCCCTGGCAGGTCGGGCACGGCTTCGGCAAGGGGCGCTTCCACGAGGTGAAATCACAATTCGGGTAATTGGCGCAGCCGTAGAAGGTGCGCCCTTTGCGCGTCTTGCGCTCGACAACATCGCCGCCATCCTTCAGGCAGGTCACGCCGATCTTTTCCAGCCATGGCTCAGTGTGGCGACATTCCGGGAAACCAGAACAGGAAATGAACTTACCGTAACGCCCATAACGGATGACCAATTCCTTGCTGCACCCCGGGCAGGCGCGTCCGATCGGCTCCGGGCCGCTCTTGATCACCGGCATCTCGGCCTGGGCGCGCTTGACCTTTACTTCGAAGGGCGCGTAAAATTCCTGCATCACTTTGACCCACTGGACGCGGCCGGCGGCGATCTTATCCAGGTCTTCTTCCATGTGAGCGGTGAACTGCAGATCCACAATCTCCGGGAAATATTGCAACATCAGGTCATTGACCAGGATGCCGGTCTCGGTAGGAAACAGGCGCTTCTCCTGACGGATGACGTAACCACGCGCCTGGATCGTGGACAGAATCGGCGCATAAGTGGACGGGCGGCCAATGCCATTCACTTCGAGAGTTTGTACCAGGCTGGCCTCGCTATAGCGCGGCGGCGGCTGGGTGAAGTGCTGCTCCGGGATCAAGCGGACGAGGTCTTGTTTCTGGCCCTCGGCAATCGAGGCCGGGATGCGGACATTCATCTCGTCTTCTTCCTCGGTCTTTTTATCCTCATCTTTGGCTTCCTCGTAAACGACCAGGAATCCGGGGAATCTGACCGAGGAACCGGCCACCCGCAGTGTGTAAGCGTGGTCGGAGCCTTTGCCGGTTATATCCACCGAGAGCGTATCATACACTGCGGCTTCCATCTGCGAAGCCACGAAGCGCTGCCAGATAAGTTGATACAGTTTGAACATCGCCGGTTCGAGGAACGGTTTGACCTTCTCCGGATCGCGCAGCACTGACGTAGGTCGGATGGCCTCGTGGGCTTCCTGTGCGCCAGCCACCTTCTTTTTGTACTCCACCGGCGTTTCGGGCAGAAAATCATTGCCATAACGCTGGACTATGTACTTGCGGACTTCGTCGAGCGCCACTTCGGCGATGTTGGTCGAGTCGGTACGCATATAAGTAATAAGACCGGTCGCGCCGCCTTCGCCCACATCCTGGCCTTCATACAGACCTTGCGCCAGACCCATTGTCCGCTTGGCGGTAAAGCCCAGCTTACGCGAGGCCTCCTGCTGAAGAGTGGAGGTAATGAACGGCGCGGACGGTTTACGCCGCCGCTCGCCGCGTTTGACGCGTGAAACGACGTAATCGGCCTTCTCCATATCCACCAGGATCGGTTTGACAAACTCTTCACTGCCCAGTTCGGGGTCTTTGTCGTCAATCTTCACCAGCTTGGTGATGAAGGTCTGCTTTTCATTTTGCGGACGCAACTCCGCGCCGATGGACCAGTATTCCACCGCGATGAAGGCCTCAATCTCACGCTCGCGCTCGACGATCAACCGCAGCGCTACGGATTGCACGCGTCCCGCTGAAAGCCGCGAGCGGACTTTTTCCCACAGGATCGGGCTGATGCTGTAACCCACTAAGCGATCCAGGATCCGGCGCGCCTGCTGGGCATTGACCAGGTCCATGTTGATGGCGCGCGGGTTGGCAAATGCCTCGCCGATGGCATGTTCAGTGATCTCGTGGAAGACCACGCGGTGCGCCAATTTCGGGTCAATCGCCGCTGCTTCCATCAGGTGCCAGGAAATGGCTTCCCCTTCGCGATCCGGATCGGTGGCCAGGTAAATTTCAGCGTGCGCCTTCGCCAACTGCTTGAGTTCTTTGACTACGTCCTTCTTTTCGTTCGGGACGCGGTACTTGGGGGTAAAATCGTTCTCCACGTCCACCGATAATTGCGAGCGCAGCAGGTCGCGAATGTGGCCGACCGAAGCCTTCACAGTATAGCCCTTGCCGAGGAAGCGGCCCACCGTCCTGGCCTTGGCCGGCGACTCGACGATGACCAGCTTGCCGCTGCGCGAGGCGCTCTTCTCCGGCGGCGTCATCCCAACGTGAGCCGGTGTCTTGCCGATACGATACACGGCTGTACCGCACACGCCGCAAGTCCCGCGCGTGACCGCCGCCCTCGCCGCGTTGAACGCCGGCTGGGGATCATGGATCTCGCGTTTCGTCTTACATTTCATGCAATAGGCTTCCAATAGACACCTCCGCCGAAGGGCTCACCTAAGTGTAATGTTCCTTATCTGAGTTTTTCAAACTTTCCACCACTTTGCGTACCTGCTGGGCTTGCTCCTTATGACAGACCAGCAGCACGTCTCCAGCATCCACGATGATGAAATCCGAGACGCCAATCGTTACAACCAATTTTCCATCCCGGGTAGCATGCGCAGCACCCTTCGATGAACTCACACCGTCCCGGTGTCCTTCCGGGAGGGCAGCGCCTACTCGGTAGACAAGTGTGTTACGGGTTTCCAACGCCATGTGCTGTGCGCCAAAGACGATATTTCCATCTTTATCGGGGGTGAGGACCTCAAAGAGCGAATCCCACGAACCGACATCGCTCCACTCCAAGCCTTCAGCCGGCAGCACGGCCACCCGCCCGGCGCGCTCCATCACACCATAGTCAATTGTCTCTGGCGTCAAGCCGGGCCAGATAGCTTGCAGCACACTCTCCTGGGAAGATGTTCCCCAGGCAGTGGAAATTTTATCGAGGCCCGACTTCAACGCCGGCATTTGACGGGTAAATTCTTCCAGGATGCGCTCGACGCGCCAGACGAACATTCCGGAGTTCCAGGAATGATCGCCGCGCGCGAGCATCTCATTGGCTTTGGCTTCATCTGGTTTTTCCGTGAAGCGCAGGACGCGATAGGCTGGATAAGAAAACTGTTCAGGCAGCCGCTCGCCGCGCTGGATGTACCCGTAGCCGGTGGCCGCATTGGTCGGCGCGATGCCCAATGTGACCAGATAATCTTTCTGCGCCACGTCTACCGCCGCGCGCAGGATCAGGTGGAATAAATCCCGGTTGCGAATGAAATGGTCAGATGGCAGGACGGTCATCACCGCTTCCGGGTCGCGCTTTTGCAGGACGACAGCCGCCAAGCCGACGACTGAGGCAGTGCCGCGCGGCGCCGGTTCGAGCAAGAAGTTCTCGGCGGGAATTTGGGGAGCCTGGCGCATGAGTTCATCCGCCTGCGCGGCTGTGGTCACCACCAGGATACGCTCGAACGGGATAAACCCCTCAAGGCGATCAAAAGTAGACTGGAAGAGGCTGCGCTCCGCCAAAAATGGCAATGTGTGCTTCGGGTGTTTCTTGCGCGAGACCGGCCACAGGCGAGTGCCGCTGCCGCCGGCCATGATGACTGCGTAAGTGTGTTCCAAGATAAGTGTCCTTTACGTTTTACGTTTTACGTTTTACGTTTTACGTTTTACGTTTTACGTTTCACGTTTCACGTTTCACGTTTCACGTTTCACGTTTTACGATACTCCGCCTGCTCTTCCCTCACCGCCACGTAATTCATCCCACCGACCTGGCGCACGAAGCCTTTGAGTTCCATCATCACCAGCGTGGCGGAAACGCGTTCGATCGGCAGACCGGTCTGGTTACGGATTTCATCCACGTGCATGGGTTCGTGAGCCAACACGTTTAGTAATTTCATTTCTACCTCATCGGCAGGCAGGACTTTCCGCACCAGGCGCTGCTCGCTGACACGCGTCAGATTCAGCGCTTCGAGCATGTCCCGGGCGGAGAGCAATGGCCGAGCGCCATCCTGAATGAGCCGGTTGGTA
>JASEHI010000114.1 GCA_030018695.1 Anaerolineales bacterium | reverse complement strand
CGGGTGCGCGGCGTCCGGTCCGGAGGGGACCGCCGATATGATGCAGTCGTACGATCCTTCGTAGTCGCAGTTTTCCGCGCCCGGCGCGCTGTATCCCATCATGTAGGAGCCTGCCCCGATGATGAGCGTATCGCCGCCGAGGATGCGCGGCTCGCCGCCGGGAGGCAGGGCCTGGAAGGGGTGATTCCAGGCGCAGGGCTGGCCCGCGCCGCTGCCGGGATAGGGCGCGTCGGCGAGGCCGGTGCATTCCGCGTAGGTGCCGCCGTCGGGGCGGACGTAGTAGGTCGAACCGGCCGGCCCCGGCGGGCGGACGACCGCCGGCTCCTCGGTCTCGTCGCCGTCCGGGGAGGTTGGCGCGCTGCAGGCCGAAGCGAGGATCAGGAAGGCGGTGAGCGAGAAACGAATGATCGTTTTCATGACGTGCAGGGCGTCCAGGTTCCGACCGGACCGAATTCCGGCGGAGGCGGAGCGCCCGCCCCCCCGCCCGGGGCCGGTCCCTGTCGAGGCATGGGGGTACTGACAGTCCTTTTTAAACCGCTTGCCAGCGCCTCCCTGCTTATTCTAGCACACTTTTGCGCTCGATTGTACCAGCCTTGCGAACCTCAGAGGAAGCAAACGTCAAAACCGGCAATTGTGCTCACCATAAGGCGTTTGCATCCTCCCCGCAACTCCTTCCAACTCGCCGATTCTCGCCTTTTCACATTCAAGCTCGTTCTCCGAAGGGTATCCGCGTCCCTGCGAGAGTTTGCTGATTCGCAGATTTGGTTGTTTCCTCGTAAGATCCATGTTTACATGCTCACACCAACTCATTATGTTTTTACCTTACTCAACGCCTTCCGGCATGGCATTCCTGCCAGCCAGATATGGAGAGAATTCCAGCGGATAGGGACGTGCCTCAAACCGCGCCTCTCTTTCTGGCTCTCGCTTTGCATCCAGGCACATCTTATCACAGAAACCCCTGCACACGTTCCCACCAGCCTGACGAAGCGCTGGATATCCTGGTCTTCCGAGTCGCAAACCATTCACCTCTTGGAAGCCTGGCAAACCTGTCCGCACAATCCCAAGGATCGGGCGACCAGAAGACGACTGCTGAAAAGATTAGCTTCCGGCCTGCCAATGAATACCCGCGAAAGACGAGAATTGCCTGGGCTGGAATCGCTTGGCATCTGCGCCAACGGCGGGCTGACCGATTGGGGACGCGTCGCCCTGGGCTTGTTCCCTGCGCCCACTCCCATTCCGCCTTTGGCGTGGCGGGTGGAAAACCACCGGCTGATCGTTCCCCTGCCCGCGGACTGGGCGCTGCTCTGGGAATTGGAACGCTTTCTTGCTCCAGAAACGCCTGGCAATTACCCACTGAACGCGGCCAACCTTCGAGAGGCGGTTCAACGCGGCCCGGCAGAAGAGTTGATCGCCATCCTCGAACGAGGCACAGCCTCCCCCCTTCCGCCAGAGCTGCGCGCCGCCATCCTGAACCAGCCTGTGCTGAATATGACCGAAGGGACCGTGCTCGAGTTCTCCAACCCGGAGGAACTGAAACAACTGCGCCGCTCGGCGGTGCTGCGGGAGCATTTCAACCATATTCTCTCATCCCGGCACGTTCTCGTTGATGCCGGGAACGAGCCGCGCCTGATCGAGTTACTGGAACGACGCGGTATCTATGCCCGTCCGCTTGTGGAATCCATCCTGGAAGAAGATAATCCTCGCCCGCGCGCCTACTTTCACCAGTCGCCTGCGCCTCTGCCTGAAGAAGATGTACGCCCTCAAATCGTATTGGCGGAATATCTTCGTCTCCAACAAGCTCTTGATATTTTGTACCATGCGCCGGGCGGTGTGCGCCCCGAACCACGCCGCATCACTCCCTTGCTCATGGAAGAACGCGGCGGGCAGATGTACATCATCGCTTACTGCCACACCCGCCGGGCGCAGCGAACGTTCAGACTGGATCGGATCGAGATTCCGGGCAGAAAAGATCCTTGATTGCGGCTCTACCGTTTCTAACGGGAAGCCAAGCTTTTTTAACACAAAGGACACCAAGTACACGACGGGAATTGCCCAAAAACCTTGTGTGTCTTTCCTTTGTGACCCTTTGTGTCCTTCGTGTTTAGGGTTTTCCTGTTAAAAGCGAAGACCCGCATAATCTTAATGCAGGAAGACCATCCGCTCGCTGGTCACTTCGCCGCTGCCGATCACTTCGATACGCTTTACGTCCTCCGCGCCGATGAAGTACAGGCGCGCACTGTCGGCCTTACCGACCAATTTCTTGAGTTGCTTGCGCATCTCGGCAATCTCAACCGGTTTCAGGCGGCACTCGAAGACACTGTACTGGACGTGCGCGCCGTAACCTTCCAGGGTTTTCATCACCTTCGTCCGGCGGCGGTCGTTGGAAATATCATAGGAGACAACCACGAATTGAGAAAGCATAGCAGATTTCCGATTTACGATTGACGATTTACGATTAGTGGATGCCAAACGTGCGCGCACTCATCCGCTTACACCGCACCTGCGCTGGGTGCAGGTGTCCGCTCCCTATCCGCTGCCATGGCTGGGGGTGAGGGCATTAGCGGATGGTGAACGGGACGTACTGCGTCCGCTCGCCGAGCAGGAGCGCGGCCATCTGCTGCGCCTGCAACTGGAACACGTAGCGGTACAAGACCTGGTCGCCAGTGGCCGGATGGAGCACGTTCTGGTTGACGCGGTTCTCGTAGAGCAAAATCACCTGATCGCGGCCTTCCTTGCCGAGATAAACCGCCTGCGTCCCGCTGCGGGGCGGCGTGTTTTCGTCCTTCTCGGCTTCCTCTTCGGAAAGGTCCACCGCCTCGAAATTCGCCAGGCTCACGAATGGGCGATTGACCGCCTCCAGCACAACTGAATCGGCGATCACCGGACGGAATTCCTCCATCAGGTCGAGCGCCATCGAAGGACGGCCATAATCAATCGCGTGGAAAAAGCCCAGGTAGGGATCGAGGCCGATCAGTGCACAGGCGGTGGTCATATCGCGCAGCAGCATGGAGTAGGAAAAGGAAAGCAGGGCATTGATGGGATCGGTTGGCGGGTAATAGGCGCGGCGCTCGAAGCCCCATGAGCCGCCCCCACTCGGCGGGCGCAGCAGGCGGCGGAAGAGGCTGAAGTACTCCTTGGCGGCTTGCCCCTCCAGGCCGCGCAGTTCTTCCAGGTTGCGCGCCTCCTCCGCGCGGCGCGCCATTTCGTCCATGCCGGCCAGAGCGCGGCCGGCCCAGGGGGCGCGCTCGGCATGGCGTTGAACCAGGGTGCGCTGATTGAGCACCTTGCCGCGCACGATGCTGCGCGCGGTGTGCATGGCAAAGGCCGGATCGGATACAGCCAGGGCTTGCCGGTGGCGTAATTTACCGTGCTTATGTTCCTGCCCCACCACCCGTGACAGATAGCGGCCCGCGCCGGTCAGGTAGACTATATCCACGCCGCGCCGGGTCAAGCAATGCAGGGCAGCGGTGGTCAGGCTCACGCCGCGCCCCATCAGGACAACCTGGTCCACCTTGATGATTGGGATTTCTTCGAGGATTTCATCCCCCTTCTTGACGATCAAACGTTCATCGGCTTTGCACACTTGCGCGCCGGGTTCGGTGATATAGAGAGTAGGCATGATAAGTCTCCTGTCTGATAGTCTGTTAGTCGGATAGTCATATAGTCTGATAGTCTCAGTAAATGAAAATTCCAGCGATTAAGCGCCCTGAGCTTTTAACCCTGAGCGAAATCGAAGGGGTAGTCGAAAGGTGCGGTATGGGACTATCAGACTATTCGACTACCAGACTATTTGACCGCATGCCCCAACCATTCCAGGTTTTCCTGCGGGCTGAGAATGCGGGTCTTTTCTGAATTGACCTTCAAGCGCAGGCGCGCCAGGGCGCGCACGGCCTCGTTATAGGCTTTTTCGGCCTGATCCTGGTCACGGCACAGGATGACCCAGTCATCCGCGAAGCGCGCCAGATGATAGCCTGCCTGGATCAGCGCCGCATCGAACGGGTGCAGATAGATATTCGCCAGCAGGGGCGAAAGCGGGCTGCCTTGCAAGACGCCCAAGGGGGCGCGCCCGGCCTTGCGCTGCATCACGTAGGCCGTCACCGCCGCGGCTGCGGCCAGCCCTGCCAGCCCGCCGCTGACCATCACGCCCTTCTTGAGCAGGCGGCGGCCGGCCGGGGCGCCAACCACAGTCTTCAAGGCGCTGCCGGCGCGCCCAAGCGCCCGCCCGGCCGCCGGCCGCAGCAGGTTGACGCCCAGCAGCAGCCCGCCCCCGGCGATCTGGCGAATCGCCCCCCGGCGCATCTCATCCGCATGCGGTTCGCGGCCCGGGGCATGAGCATCAGCCGCAGCACCCTCATCCACTTCATCGTAGTCGCCGGAATGGTAGGTGACTGCTCTACTATAAGTATAGGGATCCGCCGGATAGGGCGAAATATCCCTGGCGACCGAATCAAGCACCCAGTTCAGGCCGCGCCTGGCAAGCGAGGAAACCGAACGCAGGCGGGAGGCGGCCGCTGTATCCAGGCTTTGCGGCGGGCCGGCCTGCATCACGCCAGCATCCAGCCAGGCCTGCAGAAGAGCCAGCAGGCGGCTATCGCCGATCTTGTGTTTCAGACGGCCCATCAACAGGTCGTGATCCAGGCTGTCGAAGCAGGCGGCGATGTCGCCATCCACCACCCAGCCCAGCCCCTTGCGGCGCAACCCTTGCACGTGGGTCACGGCCTGCTCGATCGAACAGCCGGGGCGAAAGCCAAAACTGCACGGCATGAACTCTGGTTCCCAAAGAGGCTCGATCACCTGCTGGGCAGCGCGCTGCGCCACCCGCTCGCGCACCGGCAGGATGGCCAGCATCCGTTGCCCTCCGCTCTTTTTGGAAATGGCAAAAAACGCCGCAGGGGCAGGCCGGTAGCGCCCTTTCAGGAGCATATCACTCAACGCGGAAAGTTGCGTCTGCAGATCGCGCTCGAAATCCGCCAGCGAAACACCATCCGGGCCGCTGGCGCGCTGGCGGCGGTACTTGGGAATGTTGCCCCGCACGGCACGCCAGGCGGCCAGCAAGTTTTCGGGGGCGGCCACTTGCTCCAGTAATTTTTCGCTCATAGAAACCTCTCTTTCCCAGAACATGTGTCACTGCGAGGCGGTGCTTTTCCGCCGAAGCAGTCTCCTCGTTGAACAGCAGATTGCTTCACTCGCTGGAGAACGCTCGTTCGCAATGACAGCCTCACAGATTCATTGAACAACCGCATAAATTGTTCCATCCTGGCCCAACTGTGTGCCCAGCACGACATGGCCGCTATCCATGAAGAAAACCCAGCGGCAGGCATGGCCGTAGGTCAGGTCAATCAATTTGCCCTCGGCCCGGGCGCGGCGCACTTCGCGGCGCACGGGGGCCGAATCCCAGCGGCCGATGGCGATCACCCGCCCGGCGGCAATGCTCCCACCCGGTCCAATAACGGTAAAGTCACTCATCGCTTCCCGCCATTCCGTCCAAGACATCATTCGCCAATGCGTCGGCCAACAAATTCTGTTCGCGAGGAATGTGATGAAAGGTGACGCGCTCGAACTGGACCACCAACCCCCGCAGGCGCACCTGCGCCTGGCGCAGCGCCGGGGCCTGCGCCCTCGCCAGCCCGCGCATCTGATGGACGACGACCTGGCTGTCGCTGTAGACGTGAACTTCCTGCGGCCGCAGCGGGCGCAGCGATTCCAGCGCCAGGATAACAGCCGCATATTCCGCCTCGTTGCAGGTCATCCGGCCGGCGCGACGGCCCCACCAGTGACGGATATGGCCATCCTCGTCGCGAACAACCGCCGCCAGGCCGCTTACCCCTTTCTCTGGCCGGATGGCGCCATCCGTGTAGACGTGCACATATT
>JASEHI010000113.1 GCA_030018695.1 Anaerolineales bacterium | reverse complement strand
CGGTATCTTGTGGGACAATTCTATAGAATTGTCCTACGCCAAATTTTGGCGAAGGGATTGATTTTGGGATAGTTTTTCATGGGTAATACTCTGATTCACTGACAAGACGCAGGCAAAAAAGAAGATTCTGTCAGTGAATCAGAGTAATACTTTTACCGATAAAGTCTATTGTTGTTAGCACGCCTAATCTAGCAAAATAGGAGTTGCAGTATGCTTCGAAACTGGATGCAACGAATCACGCTCATTGATATTGTCGTCTGGACGATCGGAGTGGCCATCCTGGTTGGTGTGATCTGGGGCTCGATCGCCACGTTGAGCATCGGAAAGTACTCCCTGAATACCTGGATTGACCTGACCATCACCGGCCTGGCCTTGGGCGGCATTTACGCATTAATTGCTTTAGGCTATACGCTGGTGTACGGCATCCTGCGGATGATCAACTTTGCCCACAGCGAAGTCTTTATGAGCGGGCCGTTCACCGCCACCTTTGCAGCCAGCGCTTTTGTCGCCCTGGGTTGGTGGAATCGATATCCCTTGCTCTGCCTGCTGATCGTGACCTTGATTTCGGCGACAGTCTCAGCCTCGATCGCCACCCTGAATGAGCGCATTGCCTATCGCCCGCTGCGTTTTGCGCCCCGCCTGGTGCCATTGATCACGGCCATCGGGTTGTCGTTTTTCCTGCAATATGTATTTCGCGGCCTGTACGGCTCCGGGCTAAAAGGCTATCCTGAAATGGAAATTTTCCAGGGATTTTGGATGCTCGGCGGTATCCGCATTTTCAAAACCCAGGCCGCGGCAATCGTAGGCGCGGTGGTCATGATGCTGATTCTCTACGGGATCGTGCAAAAGACCAAGCTTGGCAAAGCCATGCGCTCGGTATCTGAGGATAAAGAAGTCGCCGCGCTGATGGGCATTGATGTAGACAAGACCATCTCGAGAACATTCGCGATCGGAGGCGCCGCGGCCGGTTTGGCCGGGATACTTTATCTACTTCTGTTCCCGGTGGCGCACTTCTTTATGGGATTTTTCCCCGGCCTTAAAGCCTTCACCGCAGCCGTGTTGGGCGGCATTGGAAATGTCCCGGGCGCTTTCCTTGGAGCCATGCTGTTGGGTTTGGTCGAATCCATCGGCCCCAGCCTGTTCCTGGATGGACTGGGCATTCCAGCCCCTTACCAGCTAAAAGACGCCATCGCCTTTACCATTCTGGTGTTCATCCTGATCTTCCGCCCGTCCGGCATCCTGGGCGAGCGTCTGGTGCAGGCAAAAGCCTGAGGAGACCGATATGCAAACTCAAGCTCCTTCAATCTGGAAGCATTCAGTTCGAGTGGGTCTGCTCGGGGGCGCCGTAGCAATCCTGCTCTCCCTGGTCGGCATGGTGGCGGCCTTCGGCGAGCGGTACATCGTGAGCGGCCTGTTCACGATGGGACAAGTCATACTCCTGGCGCCCATTTTGGTCATGGTTTACTCCGGCATCCGCCGCATCGCCCCGCAGCCGGCCAACCGAGTAGGTGCTGCGCACAAAGTGATCCTCTCTGGATTGCTCTCAGGCCTGGTTGGCAGCGCGCTGCTCGCATTGCTACTCATCGGTAAATTTGTTGACCTGCGCGTCATGTTCGTCAACGCCTCACCAAAGCTCTTTGGGATACTCACCTTCAACCAGGAGCTTACCCTGGGACTGTTGATCCTGCTGGGGACAGGCATGCTCGCCGGCGGCTTAACCGGTGGCGTTTTCCTGCTTCCGCAGCGCCTGCGCAGTATATTCCTCCAAGGCCTGCTTTGGGTAATCCTGGTCGGCCTGCTGCGTGACCTCATCGTAACGGTTACTTTCCGCTGGGGTCCCCTGGCCGCCGTCATCAAGCAGTTTTTTGCCATCAGCGGACTTAAGCCGCTGGGCGCGGTGATCATTTTCGTCTTGATCGGCGCTTTGCGCTACTGGCGTTCCAATCAGCCTATGCAAAAACGAGAGAGCTTGCTAACCAATGGGAAGTCATATGTTCGTTGGCTTACGCTGGCTGGCATTGCGCTTGTCCTTATCCTGCTGCCGCCCGTCCTGGGCGTCTTCTTCAGCGAGATCCTGAGCAACGTCGGAATGTACATCCTGATGGGCATCGGCCTCAACATCGTGGTCGGATTCGCCGGACTGCTCGACCTGGGTTACGTGGCCTTCTTCGCCATCGGCGCTTACACGGTGGGCGTATTGACCTCCCCAGAGCTGTCGGCCAACCCGCTGACATACTGGCAAGCCCTGCCCTTCGCCATGATCATCTCGCTGCTGGCTGGCATCATTCTTGGCCTGCCGGTGCTGAGGATGCGCGGCGATTACCTGGCCATCGCCACCCTGGGCTTTGGCGAGATCGTCCGCCTGCTGGCGCTCTCTGACTGGCTGCGCCCCTGGCTGGGAGGCACGCAAGGCATCCAGCTCATCGCCCAGCCGCGCATCGGCCCCCTCCTGCTGAATACGCAGCAGGAAATGTATTACCTCTTCCTGATTGGCATCGGCATCGTGGCTTTTGTTGCCTGGCGTTTGAAAGATTCGCGCCTCGGGCGCACCTGGATGGCCCTGCGCGAGGACGAAGATGTGGCCAAGGCAATGGGCATCAACCACGTAAGCGCCAAACTGATGGCCTTCGCCACCGGAGCGGTCTTTTCAGGACTGGCCGGGACGATTTTCGCCGCCAAGCTGACCTCGGTCTACCCGCACAGCATGAACTTCATGGTTTCGATCAACGTCCTTTGCTTGATCATCATCGGCGGGATGGGCTCCATCCCCGGCGTCTTTATCGGCGCGCTGGTGCTGATTGGTGCGCCAGAACTGCTGCGCGAGTTTGCCGAGTTCCGTTATCTGGTCTACGGCGCGCTGCTGGTGGCGATGATGTTGATCCGGCCGGAAGGCTTGTGGCCTGAAGCCCGTCGCAAGCTCGAACTGCACGAAGAAGAGGTGGCAGCCGGGAAAATGGCTGTGGCAGGGATTGAAGTAACATCGAAAAATCCTGGAGAGTAGGAGAGAAAAAAAGATGGCCGTTCTGGTTGCAAAAAGTGTCACAAAGCGTTTCGGCGGCCTCGAAGCGCTCAGCAATATCACTTTGGATGTCAAAGAGAAGTCAATCCACAGCATCATTGGTCCCAACGGCGCTGGCAAGACGACATTCTTCAACTGCGTGACCGGGTTTTATACGCCGGAGGAGGGAGAAATCCGGCTCAACGGACGCAACATCACCGGCCTTTCACCGGATCGCGTCACCCGGATGGGCATTGCCCGCACCTACCAGAATATCCGGCTGTTCAAAAACATGACCACCGTCGAAAATATCCTGGTTGGAATGCACCCGCACCTGAAATCAGGGGTGATCGGCGCTATCCTGCACGATCCACGCACGACGCGCGAGGAAAGTGATGCGGTAGAAGAGGCAAAACGCCTGCTAAGCTTCGTTGGCCTTAAAGGCAAGGGAGATATGCTGGCTATGAATCTGTCCTACGGTGACCAGCGGCGACTTGAAATCGCCCGCGCCATTGCCAGCAAACCTACCCTGCTGCTCCTCGACGAGCCGACCGCCGGCATGAATCCCAGTGAGACCCAGGAGATGATGATATTCATCCGCCACCTGCGCGATGAAATTGGCATCACCATCCTGCTCATTGAACACCAAATGCGTGTGGTAATGGGCATCTCAGAATTGATCACCGTGCTGGACTTCGGCGTGCAGATCGCCGAGGGCACCCCGGCTGAGATTCAAGGGAACCCACGCGTAATCGAGGCGTATCTGGGACGCGGCGCGGCCAGCGGCCTTGGTCAGAAGACTGCCGTAGCCGCAGCCGCAGCATAATGTGGAGGAATCATCATGGCGATGCTTGAAGTCGAAAACATCCACTCTTACTACGGCAACATCCACGCCCTGAAGGGCATCTCACTGACCGTCGAAGAGGGCGAAATTGTCACCTTGATCGGCGGGAATGGCGCTGGAAAAACGACCACCTTGCGCAGCATTACCGGTAGTCTCAAACCGCGCCAGGGTCACGTCCGCCTCGAAGGCGAGGAGCTGGCTGCCTACAAGCCACATCAGATCGTTTACAAAGGCGTTGCAATGGTCCCCGAAGGCCGGCGCATCTTCGCCCGCTTGAGCGTTTCTGAAAATCTGGAAATGGGCGCCTATAGCCGCAATAATAAATCGGAAATCAAAACTGATCTTGAACGCGTTTTTGTGCTGTTCCCACGCCTGAAAGAACGCCGCAACCAGGTGGGTGGTACGCTTTCGGGCGGCGAACAACAGATGCTCGCCACTGCACGTGCCCTCATGGCCCATCCCCGCCTGCTCCTGATGGATGAACCTTCGATGGGTCTGGCGCCCGTACTGGTCGAGAGCATCTTCGAGACCATCAAGGAGATCAACAAGGAAGGAACGACCATTCTGCTGGTCGAGCAAAACGCGTTGATGGCGCTCTCTGTCGCAAACCGCGGATACGTTCTGCAGACCGGAGAGATCGTCCTGCACGACACTGCCGCTAATCTGCAAAATAACGCGATGGTGCAGAAGGCCTATCTAGGCATGGAGTAATTGCCACTTTTCTAGAGAGAGGCGCAGAGGTAAAATCAAATGCCTCTGCGCTTTTGTTTTCAGTAACGCTACAGCCAATCGCGTTATCGTAGGGCGGGTTTCTTACCCGCCATCCACTCCGGCAGGTATGGAAACCTGCCCTACAAAGGATAAGAACATGGCCTTACCTGCAACAGCCGATATTGTCATCATCGGCGGCGGCGTGATGGGCGCCAGCACGGCTTATCACCTGGCCGCGCGCGGTCAGAAGAATATCTTCCTGCTCGAAAAAGAGGAATTCTTCGGCCAGGGCGCCACCGGGCGCTGCGCTGGCGGCGTGCGTTACCAATTCTCGACCGAGATCAACGTCCGCCTCTCGCTGGAAAGTCTGCCGATGCTGGATCGCTTCAAAGACGAGATCGGGCAAGAGATCAATTACCAAAAGTGCGGCTATTTGTTTGTCCTCACCAAGCCCGAAGACGTGGAATATTTCCACCGCAACGTGGAACTCCAACACACACTCGGCGTGCAAACCGAGTGGTTGAGCGGCGACGAAGTCCGCAAGCGAGTGCCACAGATGCGCTTCGAAGACTCCTTGGCAGGAACCTTCAATCCCAAAGACGGGCTGGTAGATCCGAACAGCGTGGTGATGGGCTACATCGGGGCTGCCCAGCGGATGGGGGTCGCGGCGTTGAACAACGTCGAAGTGATCGGTTTGAAGGTTGAAGGTTGGAAGGTTACAGGTGTGAAGACTAACGCGGGTTTCGTGGCCGCGCCGGTCATCGTCAACGCGGCCGGGCCGTGGGCGGGTCTGATTGGGAAAATGGCCGGAGTCCACATTCCCCTTACCCCCCTGCGCCGCCAGATGCTGACCACCACGCCACTGCCCGAACTGCCCGCAGATTTTCCGTTCGTCATTGATTTTGCCCAATCCCTGTATTTCCATCGTGAAGGCGAGGGCCTGTTGACGGGGATGTCCAACCCGAACGAGTCGCCCGGCTTCGATCAGAACGTGGACGAAGCCTTCGAGCTTGTCAACCTCGAGGCGGCGACTGCGCGAATGCCCATGCTCGAAAAAGCCGGCCTGGTCTCGCATTGGGCCGGGCTGTACGAAGTCACGCCAGACGCACACCCTGTTTACGGAAAAACACCAGTGGAAGGCTTTTACGTAGTGGCCGGTTTTTCAGGGCATGGCTTCATGCACGGGCCGGTCTCCGGAAAACTGATGGCCGAATACATCCTTGACGGAAAATTCCAGAGCGTTGACGTTTCCATGCTCGACCTGGCAAGATTTGAAGAAGGACGGCTGATAAAAGAATATAATGTGGTATAGCGTGTCAGGTGTCAGGTGTTTAGGTGTCAGGTGTCAGGTGTCAGGTGTTTAGGTATCAGGTGTCTATGTGTCAGGTGAGGAGGTAAGGATTATGGCACTGATTGAACGATTTGAGGATTTGCATGCCTGGCAAGAGGCGCGCAAACTTACCCAAATGATCTATGCAATGACAAGACAGGAGCCTTTCGTCAGAGATTTTGGCCTGCGCGATCAAATCCAACGCGCGACTGTCTCCGCAATGACAAACATTGCCGAAGGATTTGATTGTGACTCTTCTGCCGAGTTCTCTCGCTTCTTGGGATATGCCCGTCGCTCCGCGGTTGAAGTACAATCTCTGCTCTACACAGCATTGGATGCCGGCTACATAACAGAAGAGGCATTCAAAACCTGCTATGAACGGGCTCGTGCAACTAAAGCCCTCGTTGGCGGCCTGAAACACTCCCTCCGCA
>JASEHI010000112.1 GCA_030018695.1 Anaerolineales bacterium | reverse complement strand
GAGAATATTATACATGGAGAGGGGGAGTTTTGCAAGCAAAACATGTGGCTGAAAGAGGGGTCAAATGGTGTCATGGGAAATGGGAACAAGGCTGCGGGAGGAAGCGCAGCCTGGAGGGAAGAACAAAAGGGAGGAGAGAGGTTCAAGGAGATTCCCAGAGAATCACGGATTCATCTCATACGCATCCTTCAACGCATGCACCTCGTCCCACACCCGGCCGAAGCGGGCCGCGTCCACCGCTGGTTTGCAATAAAACTTGCGTGCTGATGCGCGCAAACACAAACGTACATTGCGCTCGACAACGTTCTTGTTCATGCTTGTGCCCGCACATACTCTGCCACTGCCACATTGCGCGGTTTTGCCAGGTTCTTGCGATGCAATTTGATGCGCCGAGTTCGTGCAGCGTTTCCGCGGTCAGATAACTATCGCCGCAATGAGGGCAAGACACAACCGGCACGTTTTCGATAATAAGCAGATTCGCGCCCTTGCCGTAATTGCGCGTTACGTAGTGGATTTCTGCCCCTGGTTTTCTGCAAATGTCACAAATCATTGGCTGGCTTATTTCAGCAATTCCAAGAACGCGTCCCGTTCCAGTTCACAATCTCGCAGAATTTTGTACATCAATCCTGGCCCGACGGCATCCCCCCGATGGATAGGCACAACCGTGCGCCTTCCATCGCTGTGGCTAAGAAAATGGTGGCTCCCTTTCACGCGCAGGATTTCAAAACCGGCCCGTTTCAAGGCGGTGATGACTTGCTGTCCTGTCAGGCTGGGAAACTTGGCCGTCACACTTCCACAGCAATGCGTTGCACACCAATGAACTGCTGGAGCGGCACTTCCTGTTCCACTTCGAGGCACAACTCAATCGCCTCGTGGATGCGCTCCATCAATTTATCCAACGATTTGGCCTGTGTGTGGCAGCCTCGCAATTCGGGCACGCTGGCAACATAATAACCTTCTGAGTCTCGTTCGACGATCACACTAAATTCTCTGGCCATAGGATTACCCTTTCATGCGTCATCTCAATTATGCACGAAATGACCGCGCTTGACAAGCACGAATAAAAATGGGCGGCAGGCGCTCTTCGACTTACCCTTTGGGTACGATGTCGCTCAGGGCAAACCTCTACGGATTCATCTCGTACGCGTCCTTCAGCGCGTACACCTCGTCCCACACGCGGCCGAAGCAGGCAACTATCCCCCTATGCTACTGCCAAAACTCGCTCGATCTCTGCAGGCAGCGCGATGAAAACGAAGTGGCTTGCGTGATAAAGATAGTCTTCACTGCTTTCGTCAATGATGCGGATCAGGTCATCCTTCTCCGCCTGTTCGTCAGGGATAACCTGGTACATTTTCCGCGTAATCAACGATGCTTCGTAACCTGAATTGTCTATGCAAAGTACAAAGTGTTTTTGTGTATTCATATGCCTAATCGAGATACCGTTTGATTTTGATGTCTTTCTGACCGATGCCATGCGCTTCGTACCAGTGAAGCTCTACATGGCGAATGTTGCCGTTGGGCAATTTTACGAAGGCTATTCCTTTCAACTTCCTCCAACGAGCATGGCCATAGACTTTTTGAAGGTAGGCCAAGTCGCGGATTCGTGCGCCAATCGCAATCGTCCGGATATGTTGAATCTCTCCGATGATTTCGAATTTCACATGCTTAGTTTAGCATTTTTCTGATTCTGCTGGATTTTGTGGTTGGGTTATGTTTTGTCCAAACCGTCCACGAATTTTCACGAATAAACGAATGAAAATGCATCAATTCGAGCATTCGTGGTCTTATTCGTGGATGGTTGACGACGAAACCACAAATTCCGTCAGAACCAGGCATTTTTAATACCGGTTGGCAAGTGGATGGATCAGGGATTCATCTCATACGCATCCTTCAACGCGTACACTTCCTCCCATACGCGGCCGATGGCTTGCGTTAGCCCGCTTTTGCCTGGGGTTTTGCGCTGGAGACTTGTTTGCGCCGCTGGAATGCCATCGCCTGGCGGCTGATTTCCTCGCCGCTCAACTCGGCAAACAGACTTTGCCGCCACTGCGTATAATCCAGTTTTTCCCGCTGGATTAACGCGATGAACCGTTCGGCCTCCACCAGCCCTAAATAACGGGATAAAATCTCGAACCCCAACACTTTGATTTCCGCATCCACTTTTATTGTAGTCATTGTTACAGTCCTTGTTCGATGACAAAATCAATCGGATTCATAATCCGTATTTTGGCGATGGGCTTGGCCTTTTTCAGGATACCTTTGTCAACCGTCAGGAAGTATTCACATTCCAAAGCCTGGGCGCACGCGATGTGCAACGCATCCAGCGGTTTCAATCCGGCCGCCGTAATTTTCTTCATTGCGCTCAGGATGGCCGGGGTTTCCACCGCAAAAGAATCAGCCAGCGTTTCCCATTTTTGGATTTCGCTTCGCCGTTCATCGAGGGGATTGGCCGCATTCTCAAAGTCAAGAATATATGACCAACCCAGGCTATATTGTCCGGCGCGAATGGCGGCTTGAATATGCAATTTGGCTTCCGTTTCAAGTCGAATCGTTAACGCGTTTTGCGCGTCGAATGGCCGATTGAAACAGCAATTGTCGAGATACAAACGCATATTCTATATCCTCACAGGATGCATCAAAGTACAGACAGGTGGATTATAAACCCAATTCACAACACTCCATACCACACCCTCGGCTTCGACCTCTCCACCACCTCCTCTGCATTGACCGCGATCCTCAGTAACGTCGCCTCCTCCCACACATTCCCGAAGCGTGCAAAGCCGCTGTCCGCTTCACCCATTGCCCGGCGGTTCTTGTTGCATCAGCGCGATCCCCGTTCTTCAGGCTTCAACCAATGCTTCGGCTTTGTGATAGGCGGGAGAATGGAATTCGATTTTCAGCATTGTTTCGCGTTCATACACCTTCTCGCCGCAATTGGGGCAATCGTAAAACCCCACCTTTGGAACGGTGTAAGTTAGCCCTTTGTACATGCGGACAATATCGCGCACCACAAACCGAATTTGGTTACTGCCGCAAGTCGGACATGTCTTGATTTGAAGTTTACCGTTCATATATGATTAAGTATAGCACGCCTGTCAAGAGACGCGCGTGTCCATTATGGGGTCATCTCATACGCGTCCTTCAATCCATACACCTCCTCCCACACGCGGCCGAAGCGATTGGCATCCACCGCCGGTTTGCGCATCATGCGCAGGCAAAAGTCCATCTGCTGCGGGGTGCTGCTCGGCTTGCTGTAGATGTTCAGGGCGTGCTTCGAGAAATCGCGCACCATGAAATCGGCGATCTGGTCGAGCAGGTCGTCGCCCACGGCGCAGGTTTTGGCATTCTCCAGGATGAGCTGGCCGTAGACCACCAGGGTGAAGATTTCGCCCAGGGCGAGCAGGAAATCCACGTCCTTCTGCTGCGCTTCGTCGGGCGTGGCAAAGGCCAGGAATTCCTTGAAGACCGCAATCTGCTCCTTGAAGATGTTGACATTGCTGATGGGGTAATCGTGCAGGGCGTACTGGCCGACGTAATTCTGGCTGGCGCACACGTTTCTGATCAGCTCGTAGTTTTTGTGGCGGTAATCGGCGCTGAAGAAGACGTATTCCCCCGTATCCGCCATCTTGCCGAAAGTGGAAACCATCGGCGCCAGGTTGGCGTTGCCGATGTAGTATTTCTCGCCATTGGCGCGGTAAGTGCCGTCCGGCTGGGGCGTCAGGCTCATCTCGGTCGAATAGATGTCCGCGCCGTGCGTCCGCTCCGAGAGGCCGAAGGCGAAGACATTGCCCTCCTTGAGCAGTTGGGCAGCCTTGCGCTTGAGCGCTTCGTTCCTGCTCATCCAGATCGGGCCAAGCCCCAGGATGGAGACCTGCCAGGTGTACCAGTAGGCCAGCCCGTAAAAGGCCAGGATCTCGTTGAACTCGCAATTGCGCCAGGTGTCCCAGCGGCTGTCATCGCCGTAGGCAGCGGGAGTCAACAGCGTGGCGAAGATTTTCTCCCGCTTGACGAATTCGAGCAGGTCGGCGTACCAGCTGTGGGCGTGATCGTCTTCCTTGACCTTCTTCAGCCCCTTGTTCTCGAAGAAGGCGATGGTCTTGCGCATGATCTCGCGCGAGCGTTCATCGGGGAGCAGGCTGAGGTGCTGTTTGGGGTTCAAGAGGATCATGTTTTTCTCCTTATTTTTCCAGCCAGATTGTAACCGGCCCATCGTTCTCGATCTCGACCAGCATGTGGGCGCCGAATTCCCCCGTTTGTGTCGGCACGCCTTGCGCGGCGAGTAATTCAGCGAAGCGCGTCACGAGCGGCGCGGCGACCTCGGGCAGGGCCGCCTCGGTGAACGAGGGCCGCCGTCCCTTGCGCGTGTTCGCGTAGAGGGTAAATTGTGAAACGACAATCGCCGCGCCTCCCACCTCAAGGATCGAGAGATTGCTCTTGCCCTCGGCATCCTCGAAGATGCGCAGCGTGGCGATCTTCCCGGCCAGGAAGCGCGCCTGCTCCTCGCCATCCCCGTTACCGACGCCGAGCAGGATGACCAGTCCCTGCCCGATGGAGGCGATGGGTTTGTCGGCGACGGTCACTTTCCCAGACTTGACTCTTTGGATCAAGGCGCGCATGGTAATTGGCAACGTAAAACGTGAAACGTAAAACGTAAAACGTAATGCGCTCCTTACGTTTTACGCATTACGTTTTACGAATTCACTCCATCTTCAAGGTAGTTGAACTGCCTCCCTCACCTCCACCATCGTCTTCTCGGCGATAGCCCGGGCGCGCGCCGCGCCATCCTCCAGCACGGCATGGACGTGTGCCGGTTTGGCCGCCAGTTCGCCGCGTTTGGCGCGGAAGGGTTCGAGCGCCTTGTTCAGGTTCCCGGCGAATAGTTTCTTGCAATCCACGCAGCCAATGCCCGCCCTGCGGCACTCGATGTTGATCATCGCCACATCCCCGGCCGGGGTGATAATCTTGTGCAGCGAGAAGACGTTGCAGATGTCCGGGTTGCCCGGGTCGGTACGCTTGACCCGCTGCGGATCGGTGACCATCATCATCACCCGCTGACGGGTCGCCTCGGGCGTGGCGGCGATTTCGATCTGATTAGCCAAACTTTTGCTCATCTTCTCTTTGCCGTCAATGCCGAGCACCTTGGGCGTTTCGGTGTTCTTCATCTGCGGCTCGATGAGCACGTTTGCGTTGTAGCGATAGTTAAACGAACGAACCACTTCGCGGGTGAACTCGATATGCGGCGCCTGGTCAACGCCGACCGGCACAACGTCGCTCTTGTAGAGGACGATATCGGCGGCCATCAGCACCGGGTAACCGACCAGCCCGTAGTTGATATTGTGCGGCTGCTGGCGGGCTTTCTCTTTGAATGTCGGCAGGTCGGTCAGTTTGCCCAGCGGCGTGACCATCGAAAGAATGGTATGCAGCTCGGTCACCTGCGGGACGTGCGACTGCACGAACAGGATCGTCTCCTCAGGCCGGATGCCGGCGGCCAGCAGGTCGAGCGCCATTTCGTAAGTGTTCTGGCGCAGATCGAGCGTATCCTCCACAGTCGTCAGGGCGTGCAGGTCCACGATGCAATAGACGCACTCGTATTCATCCTGCAATGCGACATAGTTTTTGATCGCCCCCAGGTAATTTCCCAGGTGGGAATGTCCGGTGGGACGGATGCCGGAAAAAACGCGGCCTATTTTGGGAGTCATAATTTTCCTCACAAAGATTGGACTAGCAACACAACACTTTCATAAATATGGTGGTCGAGTACTGAGCCTGTCGAAGTATGTTCTTTAAGGGGCGTATCGAGACCACGTTTCAAGGGTTTTTTTACGGTACTGTTGGTCTCGATACGGCGGAAAAGCATCGCCTACTCGACCAACGAAGTTTTCAACTGGCGGGAAAGAATCCCGCCCTACCAGTTATTTTAATAGTCTTTGGACCAAACCAACCACCTCGCCCGCTTCAGCATGACGCCCGGCCTCGAGTTTGGAATAAACCAGCCTGTCGTTCACGCTGACCTCGAAGCGGCCCCCGTCTGAGGGCACCAGGCTGAGGCTCTCGATCTCGGCCTCGAAATTCTTGAGCAGATCCGCTGCCAGGCTCACGGCCCGGTCGGTGTAATGTCAAACCGCGCAATACAGGATTGATATCTTGAGCAACATGCGAATTTCTCCATCCGGTAATAATTTATAGTATTACTCTTGCCTGCACTTGCGCAGGTACAAGTGAAAAACTATCCCAATCGCACTTCGGCAGGCTCAGTGACCACGAAGATTTTGTAGGGCGATATTCATATCGCCCTTTGGTTGCGGAATGAATTCCGCG
>JASEHI010000111.1 GCA_030018695.1 Anaerolineales bacterium | reverse complement strand
AACTGCGGCCGGAAATTGATGAAATGTTCAAAACGTTCGAGGACAAATAAATTTTCTTCGGAGTCTCTCTGTGAACTTCACCAAACTCTGTGTCCTCGGGCTGGGCTACATCGGCCTGCCCACCGCCTCCACCTTCGCCACGCATGGACTCCAGGTCGTCGGCGTGGACGTCAACCCGCAAGTGATCTCCACCCTGTGCAACGGCGGTCTCCACATCCATGAGCCTGGCCTGCGCACGCTGGTCGAAGCGGCCGTCAAATCTGGCAAGCTGACCGTCAGCGAGAAGCCCGAAGAAGCGGACGCCTTCATCATCGCCGTCCCGACGCCGTTCCGCGCAGCGCCTACTCGGTACGCTGACCGGTTCGGCGAGTACGACGGCCAGATGTACAAACTGGCCGACATGCGCGCCGTCACCTCTGCCAGCGAGGCCATCCTGCCGGTGCTGCGCAAGGGCAACCTGGTGGTGCTGGAATCCACCTCGCCGCCGCGCACCACCGTTGACCTGGTTGCGCCTATCCTGGAAAGATCCGGGCTGAAGGCGGGTGTGGATTTCCACCTGGTCTATTCTCCGGAACGCGTCCTGCCCGGCCAGATCCTGCGCGAGCTGATCGAGAACGCGCGCGTCATCGGCGGGATCACGCCCGCATCCGCGCAGGCTGGGCGTGACCTGTACGCGGTCTTCGTCAGGGGCGAGATCGTCCAGACCGACGCCACCACCGCCGAGATGGTCAAGTTGATGGAGAACACATACCGGGATGTCAACATTGCCATCGCCAACGAATTTGCCCGTCTGGCCGAGCGCTTCGGCGTGGACGTGTGGGAAGCCATCGGTCTCGCCAACCGCCACCCGCGCGTCAGGATACTCAGCCCCGGGCCGGGTGTCGGCGGTCACTGCATCAGCGTGGACCCGTGGTTCCTGGTCGAGGCCGCGCCGGATATTACCCCGCTCATCTACACAGCGCGCAATGTCAACGATGCCCAGCCGCATTTCGTCTTGGATTTGGTCAAGCGCGCCCTAGGCAACCCTTCGACAGGCTCAGGGCAAGGCCTGAAAGGAAAGAAGATCGCTGCTCTCGGCCTTTCCTACAAGCCGGATGTGGACGACCTGCGCGAAAGCCCGGCGGTGGAGGTCGTTCACCTGCTCCAGAAGGAAGGCGCGCTCGTCAAAGCCTTCGAACCCTTCAAAACGGATGCGGATTTGCCTGGCATAACGGCGGTCTCGAGCCTCGAAACAGCCCTGAAAGACGCGGATGCGGTCTTGCTGCTGGTCAACCACAGCGGACTGCGCGCCCTGACGCCTGAAAAAATGGCTGCCCTTACTCCCGCCCGTATCCTGATAGACACGGTCAACGGTTGGGCGGGGAAGGACTGGCAGGCAGCGGGGTTCCGCATATTCAGGTTAGGCGTCAAGCAAATAAAACGTGAAACGTAACCTTTTTACGCATCACGTTTTACGTTTCACGGTTCACGCCCATGTCTCTTAAAATCCTCTCTGTTTTCGGCACCCGTCCTGAAGCGGTCAAAATGGCGCCCATCGTGCGTTTGCTGGCGAATACACCCGGCGTGGACTCGCGCGTCTGCGTCACGGCCCAGCACCGCCAGATGCTTGACCAGGTGCTTGACCTGTTCGACATCCAGCCGGACATTGACCTCGACTTGATGCGCGAGAACCAATCGCTGGCGGATCTCAGCGCGGCCATCTTCACCCATCTCGACCCGGTGCTGGCCGATCTCAACCCGGATTGGGTGCTGGTACAGGGCGACACGACCACGGTGGCCATCACTGCGCTGCTGGCTTATTACCGTCGCATCCGCGTTGGGCATGTGGAGGCTGGCTTGCGCACCCACGACAAGTGGCAACCCTTTCCCGAAGAGATCAACCGGCGCGTCGCCGGCGTGACCGCCGATTTGCACTTTGCGCCTACAGAATGGTCGCGCCAGAATCTGCTCAACGATGGCGTGCCGGATTCCGCCATTGTGGTGACGGGCAACCCGGTCATTGACGCGTTGAATGTGGTGGCGAAACAGGATGAACCGAAGGAAGTCTCTCAATTATTAGCAAAATTAGAAATTCAGGCATGTCATTGCGAGGAGCCGCACAGCGGCGACGAAGCAATCCCCGCGCACGAGGGGATTGCTTCGTCGGGCAAAGAACGCCCTCCTCGCAATGACACAAGGAAGAGATTGATTTTGGTAACCGCCCACCGCCGCGAAAACTTTGGCGAACCGTTGGAAAATATCTGCGCCGCGCTGAAAGAACTGGCCGCGCGCGGGGACGTGGAAATCGTCTATCCTGTCCATCTCAACCCGAACGTGCAGGAACCGGTCTATCGTTTATTGGGAAATGTGCCGCACGTCACCCTCCTGCTGCCGCTGGATTACCTGCCGCTGGTGCATCTGCTGAAACGCGCGGCCATCGTCTTGACCGATTCGGGCGGCATCCAAGAGGAAGCCCCCGCCTTTGGCGTTCCGGTGCTGGTGCTGCGCGAGGTCACCGAGCGCCCCGAAGGGGTCGAGGCCGGCAGCCTGAAACTGGTCGGCACAGATCGCGGCCGGATCGTCGCGGAAGCCTCCCGCCTGTTGGATGACCCCGCTGAACATGCCAGAATGGCGCGGGCGGTCAATCCCTTTGGCGATGGCCATGCTGCTGAGCGCATCGTGCAAGCGCTATTGGAGTATGGATAAAGTATGTTGTATAATTCTGATGGAGGAAAACATGGCAGAGATGAAAACTTATTCCCAGCAAGACCCGGCCTGGAAGAATACTCTACTGGGCTTTGACAAAGAATCAACCATCGGCAGTTACGGCTGTCTGCTGACCTGCATGACGATGATCAGCAGTGTCTATGGTTTCAACGAAACCCCAGTGACAGTCAATGACAAGTTGAAGGCAGTCAATGGCTTCCAGTCGGCGTACGTCATCCCGGCATTGTTGCCTTCCGCGCTGCCCGGGATCAAATATCGCAATTACATAATATGCTCGAACCAACCCGCGCCGTTGGCTGAAATTGACGCCACCCTCGCGGCGGGTAAACCCGTGATTATCGAGGTGGATTACTCTCCCAAGGCCGGTTTACAGAACCATTGGATCGTCCTTTACGCCAAACGGGGGGATGATTACCTGATCCGCGATCCATATCCGTACCCGCCGGAAAGCAAGGAAGTTACCCTGGCTTCCCGCTATGGCTTTGCCGGCTCCCCGGCCCAGGTCATTCAAGCCGCTCTCTGGCTGGATGGCCCGGCGGGCGCCATTACTGCTCCGCCGCCGAAACCGCCCCAACTGGATACGGGTGTTTATGCCAGCTTCAAGGTGTATGCCACATCTGAGGATCTGGCCATCCGCTCGCAGACGTTGGTCTCCAATGAGACTTTGCTCAAGCGCGTCCCGTTGAATACAGAATTCACGGTATTGGAAGCCGACGCGGTCGCCAAGGCCAAGATCGGCCAGATGAACCAGTGGCTGGCAGTCAAAGCGCCGGATGGGACAACCGGCTACACGGCAGCCTGGTACGTCTCTCTTACCAAGCAAACACCGGCCGCGGCTGCCGCTCCTGCGAAAGCCACGGCTGCGGTTGCAGCTACTGCGCCAACTGCAAGCGCGGCACCGGTTGCGCCAGCCGCGCCGAAGGTGACGGCGCCCTCCGTGGTGGTCAAGACGACGACCGAGGGCGTGGCGCTGCGCAGCAAGCCTGAGACCAGCGACGCGACCTTGATCAAGCGCCTGCCGCTTGGCTCGGAGTTAAAAGTGTTCGAGTCGGCTTCGGAGGCGCAGCGCAAGATCGGCGTGATGTACGAGTGGCTGCAAGTGCAAGATGTGACCGGGACCGCGGGTGTGGTCGCGGCCTGGTATGTGGCGCGCAGCGGGCAGCCTGCTCTGGGAGCGAATAACCAAACCCCTACCACATCCCCCAGCTTTGCGGTGGGGATGGAAGCCGCGCCCGTTTTGCTGCGCGTCTCCGAGGACGGCCTGGCCCTGCGCAGCGCTCCTGTGATCAGCGCGGACACCCTCGTCAAGCGCCTGCCCATCGGCTCCGAGCTGTTTGCCATCGAGTCTCCTGAGTTTGCCGGGCCGAAGATCGGCAAAGTCGGCGAGTGGATCCACGTCCGCGACGTGACCGGCGAGGAGGGCTATGTGGCCGCCTGGTTCGTGGACGAGCGCCCGGCCGACCCTGCACCGGTTGTGGGGCCCACTGACTCTTGATCGGTTCGAGCTTTGCTTTCCCGCGTAGGACAAGTCTGCAGACTTGTCCTACGTGGATTTTTTCACCATCCACCAGGAGATACGGCATTGAGCGATTACGCTGACCTGGAACTCAGTTTACACCGCCGCGAGGTTGGCTACGCCGTCGAAATGCGTTACAGCCAGCCGAACAGCGACGCCGAGATCCGCCTTGGCCAGGGACAGCCGATCCCGGCGACGTTGGACGTGGCCGCGCTGCAAATGCTGGCAGCCGACCCGGCCGCCTATGGCAAGGCGCTGGCACAAGCCTTGTTCGCGGACGCCAATCTGCTGGCTGCGTTTGCACAGGCGCGCGCCAGTGCGCAGAGCTTGAAAGCTCCCCTGCGCATCCGGTTGATCATCGGCTCCAGCGCGCCGGAATTGAACGCCCTGTATTGGGAAACGCTGCGCGATCCGCAGGACAACACGCCGCTCTTCACCGGCGAGCAGGTCTGCTTTTCCCGTTACTTGAGCAGTATGGATTGGCGGCCGGTCTATTTGCGCTCGAAAAGCGACCTGGACGCGCTGGCGGCGGTTGTCAATCCTTCCAACCTGGGCGATTATTCGCTGGAAGCGGTGGATGTGGCTGCCGAGTTGGAGCGCGCCAAGCAGGGCCTGGATAATATTCCGGTCACTTCCCTGCCTTCGGAGGCCAAAAAACGTTGTACCTTGAACGCGGTCATCGAGGGCCTGCGCAACGGCGCGGAAATCCTCTATCTCGTCGCGCACGGCGCGCTGATCAAGGGCGAACCCTGGATATTGCTGGAAGATGACGAGGGGAAAGTGGCGCGCGTCTCCGGCCTCGACCTGGTCACACGCATCAAGGAGCTGGATGAGCTGCCGCGCCTGATCGTGCTGGCCTCCTGCCAGAGCGCAGGAAAAGGCACGGGCGACGCGCTGCAGGCCCTGGGTCCGAAACTGGCCGAGGCGGGGGTGCCGGCAGTCGTCGCCATGCAGGGCAGCGTCAGCATGGATACCGTTGCCAAGTTCATGCCGGTCTTCTTCACCGAGCTGCAAAAAGACGGGCTGATAGACCGCGCCCTGGCGGTGGCGCGCGGTACGGTGCGCGAGCGCAGCGATTACTGGATGCCGCTGCTGTTCATGCGCCTGAAGAGCGGGCGCATCTGGTACGTGCCGGGCTTTGGCGAGGAAGGCGGCGGGTTCGAGAAGTGGCCTTCGCTGATGCGCAGCATCCAGAACGGGCAGTGCACGCCCATCCTGGGCCCGGGGGTGCTGGAACCGTTGCTTGGCCCCTGGCGGGATGTTTCCCAGAAATGGGCGGATGAATATCATTTCCCTCTCTCGCCCTTTCAACGCGATGTGCTGCCGCAGGTTGCGCAATATCTCTCGGTCAATCAGGATCGCAATTTTCCGCGCGACGCCCTGAATGACCACATCCGCCAGACGATCCAGAGCCGCTATGCAAGCGCGCTGACGGAGGACTTGAAACAGCCGCGCGCGCCGGTGGATAAACTGATCAACGCCGCCGGAGCCGTGCTGTGCGCACAGGATGCCTGCGAGCAGCATAAGGTAATGGCAGGGCTGCCCCTGCCCATTTACGTCACCACAAATTTCGACAGCCTGCTTTCCAACGCCCTCAGCGCGGCCGGCAAGAAACCCGAAATGATCATCTGCCCGTGGAATGAATACATCACCGCCGATTCGGTTTTCGACCGGGAACCGGATTACCGCCCCACGCCGGAGCGGCCGCTGGTTTACCATCTCTTCGGGCATCTCAGCCAGCCGGATTCACTCGTGCTGACCGAGGACGATCATTTTGATTTCCTGATCGGCGTGACCGGCAACAAGGACCTGATCCCCGGCATGGTGCGCCGCGTCTTGGCGGATACGGCGCTGCTCTTCCTCGGCTTCCAACTCGCCGATTGGGCTTTCCGCGTCTTGTTCCGCACCATCATGGGACAGCAGGGCGGGGGACGCCGCAGCCGGTATGCGCACATCGGCGTTCAATTGGCGCTGGATGAAAACCGCATCATTTCCCCGGAGCGGGCGCGCAAATATTTGGAAACTTATTTCGATGAAGCCGCCATCAGCATTTACTGGGGCGATTCTGACGATTTCATCAAGGAATTGAACCAGCAGTGGAAGAAGCAGGCAGGATCGTAGCTCGACAATGTTAGATTAGGTTTGACCGCTCTGTTTGCGTTGAGCATTCAGG
>JASEHI010000110.1 GCA_030018695.1 Anaerolineales bacterium | reverse complement strand
CGCCCTCTGCGGCGGTCGCGCCCAGGGTGACAGTGCGGATTTTCCCGGGCCATTTGTCTTTTGGGATTTCGATTGGCATAGTGTTCCTCCAGTGTTTGTAGTCAGGTAAACAGGTACACACGTAAACAAGTACACAAGGATTCGTGTCTACGTGTTTACTTGTTTACATGCCTACTTGATTCCTGCTTTGCGACGTCCTTCATCTCGTCTTTCAGTAAACATTTCAATCGGCGATTTTCTTTCCGCGGCGATGCCGAGGTCTTTCAATTCGCTTTCGTCCCAGTTCTTCGTAACCGATAACTCCCACACTCTCGCCTTCGCTTCCAAGCACGACCATTTCCTCGACGTTATTTTCGATCATGAAACGGGCGATGTCAACGATGGGCGTGTTGGTCTTGCAGGTTGGCACGCCGACGGTCATCAGGTCACGGATGAGGGTGCGGGCGGGCATTTAAATCAGATCCAGGCTGTTGTTACTTCGTCTTTCAGCTTTTGGAACTCCGGGTCGCCTGTGACCAACTCTGCCTCGCGGAGTTTTGCCAGGGCGGCGGCGTAGCAATCGGCATAGGAAATCCCGCCTCTGGCCTTGTAGATTGCAGCCTGGTGCGTAAGTTTCCAGTCAGCGTCAATAATTTCGATGGACATGCCGCGAATTTCCTGGACGATTGCATCTGCCTGTTCTGGCGAAACTGTGCGGGCAATCGAATACCAGACTTCGCCCAGGTTGACCACAGTCATCGCAAGTTTGATGTTTTTCGATTCGGCCTCCAGAAGCAACTCGCGCACTAGATCTGCGCCTGCATCGTCTTCGAAAAAGGCGACCAACGCGAAGGTGTCCAATATTTTGGTAACAGTCATATTACTCGCGTTCCGTGTCTTTGCGGCGTTCTTCCATCAGGGCTTGTAAAACTCCTCTTCCTTTGAGCGTTCCTTGCAAGCGCTTGAGCGATTCTTCGTTGACGGGTTTTAGAATGATCGCCTCGCCGTTGTCGGTGACGGTGATTTTCGTTCCAGCCTTGATCCCATATTTGCGCCGTAGTTCAGCGGGAATGACGATTTGTCCTTTAACAGTGGCGTAAGTCTCCATATAATACTACTCCTTTTTATATATCTTACGCCATAATCGAATGTAAGTCAAACAAATAAACGTATTACTTTCGTCGTCAAGGACTAAAGTCCCTGCCCAGTTATAGCCACTCGTAAATGGGGATTGGGCAGGAAAATACCCAATCCCCACGCAACACGCTACACTAAAACATCGGCGGCAGGGCCAGCGCCGGATGGTTGTGCTGTTCCAGCCAGGCCAGCAACTGCTCGACCGTCGTCACTTCACGTTCGTCGGCGATTTTTGCCAGCAAGTCGGGGTCGCCTTCGCGCTCGCAGACGACCTTGAATTCCTCGGCCATCGTCTCTTTCAGCACGGATGACATCCAGACGACGCGCTTGAAGCCGCCTTCGGCTGAGATGAATTTCGGGCTGGCAAGATAGAACTTGCCCACGCCCATCACACCGGGCGTCTGCAGGCCGCCGCCAGCCACGCCGGCCAGGGTCGAGAAGGTCATCCCGGCCGGGGTCATGCTGGTGTCCTCACGGCTCAAGACCATCACGCCGTTGGCTTCCGGCACGAGCATCACGATGCACTCGAAGCAGCCGCAGGCGGTCATCGGGTTTTCCATGATGGAATACATGGCGACTTCCTGCACCACGCCGTGCGAACCGATCTTGGCATAGTCATTGGTGCCTTCCCAGTAGCCTTTGAGATAGTCTACGGATTTGCCCAGTTTGATCGGCTGGTTCGGGCCGGTCGGGTTGATGCTGAAGGAGGCTTTGCAGTCCAGCCAGTTGTACGCGCCGCACAGACCCAGGCGCTGCGGGCTGACCACACAAACATGATTCGGGGCAAAGGACTGGCACAGCGTACAGGAGTAGAATTCTTCCACTCTATCGTCGGTCAGGTCGGCCAGGCGCTTGTTGCGGAAATCGTAGGCAACCCGCGCTTTTTCCAGCCATTCGGCCACTTTCGCCGGTTCGGTATAGATGGTGACGGAAACTTTGTCAACGATCGCGCCGAAGTCCTCGTGGAAACGGGCGTGCAGGATCTTGCCGAAGTGTTCCAGATTGAAGCCCTTCTCGGCAGCCGCACTCGAGACGCGAATCCAGGCGATATCGCGCTGCCCGACATGCTGAATGCCCGAAGCGCCATTGACGAAGTAGTGAATCTGGCGTTCCAGCACCGGTTCGAAGTCCGTCTGCATGTTGCGACCGGCCACTTTGACCACGATGCCAATATCCATCGAACCCTGGGCTGGGATTTCCTCGAAGCCCTTGCCAACCACCTCGATCTTGCCATCCACAACTTCTTCTGAAGAGGCCATGTGCAGGTACTCGAAGCAGCGCGAGTACTTCCCGCCGAACTCGATGCGCAGGTCGGCTTTGCGCACCACCTCGCCTTCGAAGGCCGAGCCATACGGCACCGGCACGTCCACGCTGGAAACCTTGACTTTGACGCCGCGAATTTCGATGCACTTTTGCACCAGCCGCTCGGCGCGTTCCAAATCGTCCTTGCCTTCAATCTGATCGAAGGGCATCGAGACGACGTGCTCATAGGTGGTCACTCCGGTCGGCAGGATTTCGGGGATGACCGTATCGGCAATGACCGGGAAGCCGAAGTTGATCGCGCCGGCCGCCGCGGCGTACTTCAAATCGTCCACTTCGCCGAGAGCCAGCACGAATGCAAAAACGCGTTCCCGGTTGTACATCAGGATTTCGCGCGCCATGGCCGGTTTCAGGCCGCCGAAGGTCAAACCTGAGCGGGCGGCAAAGCCAAGCGGATAAATGGCGCTGATCGTATCCGTGCCGAACGGGACTGTATAAGTGTCGTAGCCCAGTTCGACGCCTTCTTCTTGCAACTGGTGGATGATGCTGCGCCCGTTGACGTTGCCGCACAGGAAGGTCAGGATGTTGCGCTTCTGGAGTTCACGCACGATCTTGACCGCCACTGCGTTGGACTTGGCGCAGCCGACGATGGCCGCAAAGCCGGGCATACGCCCATCCACCAACTGGATGCCCCACGAGCGCAGTTGAATATCGTCAATCGGGCCGTTCAAATGGCCGTCGCCGTTCGCCGAGCCGTAAGAGGTGCCGCCAGCCAGATGGAAGCCGGGTAACGGTTCCGGCTGAAGTCCATAGACGAAGCGGATGGCCTCGATCGTCTCCGCGGCGAAGAGAGTCGCCATGCCGGAGTCGAGCGTCTCGCCCAGGTAAGGCGTCCATTTATTCTCGGATGGAAGCGGGTGCAAGAGACCACGCGCGTGCTCAAGGGCAGTCTGCAATTGTCCCAGCGTTTCCACCTGCTGGCCGGTCATGGCCAGGATGGTCGGCAAATAGTAAGCCGTATTCGGGAAGGATACTTTAGTATCCGGCCCTTTTTCGGCCAGCGCCTTGTCGAGCATCAGCTCGGCCTCGGTGACCAGGGCGTTTGCGCCACGCATGGCGCGGGTTGCGATATATTTTGACATAGTGCCTCCGTATTGCGTATTGCGTATGGCGTATGGCAATTCGCGATACGCCATCTGCTATTTGCTACTCCGCTATCTGCTAATCCGCCGCCGTGCCGTAAATCGCCTGGCGGCGTTCAGCTACTGGTAACATTTCAAGCTCCAACATGCGAGCATCACCACTGCGCCCGAATTTGGCGGGGTCGTAAACCGGCAGGCCAAGCGCAGCGCGTTTTTTGTCAACGTGCGCCAGCGTAGCTTTGATCATTTCATCCGGGTCAGGAATGAATTCCAGCTTGCCGCCGTAGAGTTTCTCCCAGCCCTCGCTGATGTAATGCAGGACTTTGTCGCTATCCGAAACTCTATCCGGCATCCCGCCGACGGGCGACGACCCGCCGAAGATGACGTACGCGCCCGAGGCGACACAATACGCGGCGATGGCGAGCGCTTTTTCGCTCATCCATTCCGGGGCCAGGCCGACAGCCGGAACCTGGTCAATATCGTCACCCAGGCCGCCCTCGGCGACCACCTGCGTCAACACGGTCAGGATGCGGGTATTGTCCACGCACGAGCCCATGTGCAGGACGGGCGGGATGCCGATCGTCTCGCAGATTTCGCGCAGGCCGGGGCCGACTTCCGTCAATCCAGCCTCGCCCAGCATCAGTCCCAGCTTGGCTGAGGCAATCGCGCCGCAGCCAGTCTGGACAATCAACACGTCCTGCTTGAGCAATTCTTTGACAACGTAATTGTGCAGATAATCCTGCTGGGAGCGCGGGTTGTTGCAGCCGACGATGGCCGCCACGCCGCGGATGCGCCCACTCATGATGGCGTCATTGAGCGGGCGGAAGGAAGCCCGGTACGAGCCGCCGAGCATGTAGTTGATATATTCGTGCGAGAAGCCGGGGATCAGGTCTTCCTTGATCTGCGGGATGTGGGTCTTGCCACGGTTCTTGTAATTATCAATCGCCTCTTTCAGGATATGCTTGGCGATGGTCAGCGCCTTGTGTTCGTCGAACTCGATGTGCGTCGCGCCGGTGATGCGCACTTTGGGCGAGGTGGTGATGATCTTGGTGTGGAAGTTTTTCGCCAGATCCACCAACGCCTGCATGATGCACTGTACATCCACAACCATGGCTTCGACCGAGCCGGTCATAATCGCCAGTTCCTGGTGCAGGAAGTTACCCGCCGCTGGAATGCCCTGGCGGATGAGGATCTCGTTGGCCGTGCAGCAAATGCCAGATAACTGGACGCCCTTCGCACCGGCCGCTTTGGCGTATGCGATGATTTCCGGGTCCTGCGAGGCAGCCACAATCATCTGGCTCAGGGTCGGTTCGTGGCCGTGAACAACCACGTTAACCATATCATCTTTGAGTACGCCCAGATTAGCCTGACCCAGCACCGGGGCGGGAGTGCCGAAGAGAATGTCGGAAATATCGGTGGCGATCATCGAGCCGCCCCAGCCGTCAGCCAGGCCGGTGCGGATGGCGTGCTGGAGGATATGTTCCGCGTCCTGGTCATCGCCGATGTGGGTGCGGTGCAGGGCTTCGACCACTTCGCGGTCAATGCCGCGCGGGACGACACCCCGCTCGCGCCACAACTGCAGGCGTTTCTGCGGAGCGCGGATAACCGGCGCGACTTCGCCCTTTTGCTGTCCAAACTGGGCAATATAAAGGTCGGCCAGATCGTTGGCGATTTCTTCCGGGGAGCGGCCCTCGATCGGGATGGCATAGTGCGAGGCCACAATGCGCAGTTTGGCAACATCGCGGATGATATAGCCTTCCGCTTCGTGATTGGCGACCGCCTTGAGCGTGAAAGCCATATCCCGCCCGTGGTCGGAGTGTGCCGCCGAACCGGCTGCGATGGCGCGCACCAGGTTACGCGCCTGGATGGTGTCAATCGTCGCGCCGCAGACGCCCACCTGCCCTTCTTTTGTCAACCGGCAGGGACCCATGTCGCACTGCTTGCAGCACATGCCCGCCGCGCCAATGTTGCAGGGCGCCATATCGTCAGCGCGGGTGAAGGCGGTGCCAATACCCAGCTCCTCGGCGCGGATGAGCATTTCCTGGGCGGCCGGGTCAACGCTTTGCTGTTGAGCTGTTCGCTTGGTTGGCATGGCTATTTCTCCTCTGCAATACTTTTAATCGGCCCCATGCCCGGGCACGGCCAGAGCGGGCGGCCTTGAAAGCCAACGTTTTGGGTGAAACTGACCACTTTCTTGGTCTGTTCATAGACCGCGGTGTGGCGCATAAAGGTGCCGCCGCCCTCGGTGCCGACGGCCTTTCCGGCTTCAGCCTGGAACGCCCAATCGCCAAGATAGCCAGCATCGCCGAGTTTCGCCTGGATGGACGAATCAGTGGTTACATTTTCGTCAAAAACCACCTCAACGACGTGAAACGCGCTGCTGGCGTAAACGTCCTTAACACCGGGGGTTCCAAGCAAAATACGGCGAACATCACTCACATGATGGTCGCCGTACATGGCAGGGACGTCAAACGATTTCGTTCGCATAATAGACACCTCCTGTAAGGTTTATAGAAGTAGCGTTCATTGGTCCATGAAATTTTGATGCCACTATTATTGGATTGTCAGTACTTCACTAAAAGGATTCGTAGTGGCGACTTTAGTCGCTTTTTGGTGACACGACTGAAGTTGTCACTACGTTTTCGTGATCTACTGATTGTTACATTATCCACAAGCATTTCACTTCTTCAGATATTCTAGCATGGGATTGGCGTCTGGAGCTGTTTTGTGAGTATTGTCAGCAAAAAGAGGGATTAATGTCGCCATCTGCCCCCCTTTCATCCTCCCAGTTGCTCCGTGTGTAGTGCGAAATTAATTTCGCATTACCTTATACCGCCAGGTGTGGAGCGAAATTAATTTCGCATTACCTTATACCGCCAGGTGTAGTGCGAAATTAATTTCGCATTACCTTATACCGCCAGGTGTGGAGCGAAAT
>JASEHI010000010.1 GCA_030018695.1 Anaerolineales bacterium | reverse complement strand
TTTTCTCATCAAAACCTTCGGGACGTTCTTACTTCAACTCATTTGAAACACACCCCAATCATTTATAAAGCATGGCAAAAATCAAACAGGCAGACGCTGGGCATCTGCCTGTTAAGTTTACCTGATATTCGCCGTGAAGCAAGTCCTACGCAGCAGAAGTTTCGGTCCCCTCGTTGAGTTTGTAACCGAGGGCGCGCAGTTTCTTTTTAAGGTCAATCAAGGATTTGCGTCCGAAACCATCAATCGCCAGGGCGACATTCTCTCCTTCAGCCAGTTTGTCCATGAACTGCCCGACCTGGGTGATGCCCGCCTTGGCCAGCGCCTCGGTGGCACGCGTGCCTATCTCCAACTCAGCAATGGTGCGTTTGGGTGAAACGCGCGCATGTTGGCGTGTTTCTTGTTCTTCGACGTATGCCTGGCGCACCTGTAGTTTCTTATAAAAGCGATCCACTTGCCCTTCGATGTCAACGATACGTTGCGCCTCGCCGCTGAAGAAGGGGTGGCAATTCGAGCAGATCTCAACGCGGAGCTCTTTTTTGGTTGAACCGGTCGTCCATGTGGCTGCGCAGGAGGCGCAGCTTACTTTGGCATCCGGGTAAAAAGTCGGATGGATACCTTCTCTCATTCTCGTTTCCTTTCGCTGGTTACTTGGTTTCGACCGGCTTCACATTGACACGCTTGCGTCCGTGGATAATGTCAATGAAGATCACGCCGTCAATCGTGGCGAACAGGGTGTCATCCTTGCCGACATCCACGTTGAGACCCGGCTTGAGGCGTGTACCGCGCTGGCGCACGATGATGTTGCCGGAAAGAACAGATTCGCCGGCATATTTCTTTACGCCCAGGCGCTGGGCATTGCTGTCACGACCGTTGCGGCTGGAGCCGCCACCTTTTTTATGAGCCATGATTTCCTCACTTTACCTTTATGGTAGCGCAGTCGGCTACCATTACTTCTTTTCAGCCTTCTTGGTTTTAGAAGCTGTTGTGGTTTTTGTCGTCTTTTTCGCTGCTGTAGCCTTGGGGGTCTTGGAAGTTTTGCTCGCCTTCGTCTCCGCGGGGGCTTTGGAGGTCTTGGCAGCTTTGGTTGCCTTGGCCTTCTCAGGAGCCTTCTCTACTTTGGTAGCCTTGGGGGCTTTGGCGGCTTTTTCCTTCGCAGGCGCTTTGGCTGGCTTCATTGGCACCTCTGTTACTTCCGGCGGCTCAAATTCAACAATCATTTCAGCCTTGGCAACTGCGGCAGTTTTGACAGCTCCAATTTGCTCGACTTGTAGACGGGTGTAATTCTGCCGGTGGCCGGTTTTCACCCGAATGCGTTTCTTCGGGCTGTACTTGAAGATAACCACCTTCGGACCCTTTAAGTGTTCAACGACTTTCGCAAAGACATTCATCTCTTTGACGGTGGGAGTCCCAACGGTGACATTATCCTCATCCACCAGCAGGAGCACCTGATCCATCTGGATCTCCTCGCCGACTTGGAGGGGCAGGCGATCCAGTTGGATGGACTCGCCTTCGACGGCTTTGTATTGTTTGCCGCCGCTTTCAACAATGGCATACTTCATTTTTATTCTCCTGGTCTTCGCTTCGCCGCATCTCCCGCGGGCTTGGGTTTCGATCCCTGCGCCGGATTGCGGGGAAGCCGGGATTCAAGCGACCACCCCAGCAAACTGCTGCCGGGGCAGAGGCGGACGATATTATACATGCAGGGTATGGGGATGTCAACGGCTGGAGAACACGAAAAATAAAATGGCGATTGACAAATATATCCTATTCCAGTATGCTGGGCGCAACGTATTCCAGTTATCTGACAGGAAGGAGAGTAGTATGAAACTTGGAAACCAGGAAACCACCTGGGAGCAAGTCCGTCACATCCTTTTGTGGCTCGTGCTCCCCCTCATTCTCGGCGTGTTGAGCGCCGCGGCGCTTCCCCGGCCGGTTATCGGCGTGATCTACCTGAACGGCGCCATCTACTCCTTCAGCGCCCGGGATATGATCACACAGATCAACTACGCGCGTGAGCACCCGGAAATCCGGGCTGTCGTGTTGGCAATTGACAGTCCGGGCGGCACAGTGGCGGATACCGAGGCCGTCTACCTGGAACTGCTGCGCCTGCGGGCGACCAAGCCGGTGGTCACTTCCGTGGGGAGCATGGCGGCCAGCGGGGCCTATTATCTCTCAGTTGGCAGCGATTACATCTTCGCCCGGCCGACTTCTGAAGTCGGTAATGTGGGCGTCATCGGCTATCTTCCACCGGCCCCGTTTATCTTCGAAGATATCGCCTCTACAGGCCCGTATAAGTTATGGGGTTCGCCTCGGGATACTCTTATGCGCGAGCTGGAGATGATCAAGCAGAGCTTCTATCAAGCTGTCCGCCTCGGGCGCGGTGACCGGCTGCAGGTTGGGCCAGAGGTCATCCTGCGCGGTCAGATCTGGCCCGGGAGCGAGGCCTTGCGCATGGGTCTGATTGACGCGCTCGGCTCGGAATCCGAGGCAGTCGAAAAAGCAGCCAGCCTGGCTCGTGTCGCTAATTATCAAACTGCCGATTTGCGCGAGCTGGCCGGCATCCAACCCGCGTACTCCCCGTTCTTCTTCCAGTCCCCGGAGGGCATCAGCATGCCCTACCCAAAAGAAGCGGGCATCTACTTGCTCTACGTTCCACCGCTACCGGTGGGTAAATAAAGGATGCGGCGATGAACACACTTAAACGTTACCAAATCTGGATCGCCCTTGCACTTCTCGTCCTGCCAGCCCTGGCGCGGGGATTGTCGTTTTATCAGGGCATTCCCAGCCGCCCGGAAATTCAAGCGCCCGATTATGCCGCTGCAAGCCTGCCCCAGCCGCCCATCTCCACCCCCGTACCAGAAACAGCCGCCGCGCCTTCGGGCCAGGTCGTCGTAGTGGATTACAGCCATGGCAATCAATTTGATCCGAGTGAGATCCAGGCTCTCGTCTCGTTCCTGACCGGGCGCGGGGCGCGGGTCGAATTTGACAATGGCTACCCATACCTGGCTACACGGCTCAAATATGCCAGTGCTTATATCGTCATCTCGCCCTTCTTTAACTTCGCTGCCGAGGAGGTAACCCTGGTAGGGCAATTTATCCAGCGCGGCGGTCGCCTGATTGTCTTTACTGACCCGACGCATGGAATAATAAATTACTCCCCGTCCAGCGGAAACCCGGTCATGTTATCGGACGTCAGCGCGGCCAATTCGCTCTTGGCGCCGTTCGATATCGCTTTTGAAAACGACTATCTCTACAATCTGGTGAACAATGAAGGCAACTTCCGCAATGTTCTCTTCGCCAGGTTCAGCGCTAACGTCCTGACGCAGGGGTTGAGCCAGGTTGCTTTCTATGGCGTCCACTCGGTCAGCGCCCAAAGCGGCCAGCCGCTCATCAGCGGCGATAAAAACACGCTCTCATCACTGACCGATTCGAGTGAGAACGCCGCGACGGTCCCGGGCGAAGGCCTGGCCGCGGCCGCCCTGAATGCTGGCGGAAACGTTCTGGCCTTCGGCGATTTCACCTTTCTGCTGCCACCCTATAACGTGGTCGCGGATAACAACCTGCTCCTCGGGCGTATAGCCGATTTCGCTCTCGGCGGGACGCGCACGCACGCTTTGGCCGACTTCCCCTATCTTTTCGGCCGCCAGGCCCATCTGCTGGTCGTTGGCGATTTGCAACTGACCGCCGACTTGCTCGCCCCGCTTGCCTATCTGCAGAAGGCCCTTCGAATGTCGGACACTTCTCTTTCCATCGCGCCCAAAACGGTGACAGGCAGTGATACGATTGTCATCGGCTTGCTCACCCCGTCTGAAGACCTGGATCGCTTTATCGAGGCGTTCAAATTGAGGTTGGACGATCCGGACTCGGTCACTGTTCCTGGTTTCGGTCAGGTCGGCCGCACCGGCATCGGCTTGATGCTCTTTAAACCCGGCGTGAATGGTAATACCCCAACGGGGCATAATACCCTCATCCTGCTCACCGACATCCCCGAAGATCTACCCATGCTGATCAACCTGCTGGCCAACGGCGACATGTCGTCCTGTGTCATCCAAAATAACATCGGCGTGTGCGGCATTGGCTACAGCGGCAGCTCATTTGGCACACCCACCTTCAGCGAGGAGATGCTGCCCGTGGAATTGCCGACGCCAGCGGGATAGAAAAACTTCAGCGCACACCAAGAATTAGCGACGCATCATGTCATGCGCCGCTAATTTTATGTCCGATAGCAATTTTGATGCAATTCCCCATTGACAAACCACCCGCCTTCCGCTAACCTAGAGCTATGGTTGATCTGACTCAAGAACAACTCGCCATCATTGACGCCCCCCCTGACGCCAAACTTTTCCTCTCCGGCCCGGCCGGCTGCGGCAAAACGACCGTCGGCGTGGAACGCATGTTACACCTGCTCGGACAGGGCATCTCTGCGAACGCGCTGCTCGTGCTCGCCCCGCAACGGACGCTGGCCGCGCCCTACGTGGAGGCGTTACGCCAACCCAGCCTGGCCGCCGGCGGACAGGTCAGCGTGCTGACGGTCGGCGGGCTGGCGCGGCGCATGGTGGACCTGTTCTGGCCGCTGGCTGCCGAGGCGGCCGGTTTCGCCCATCCCGACCAACCGCCGGTCTTCCTGACCCTCGAGACGACGCAGTATTACATGGCGCATCTCGTCCGCCCGCGGCTGGATGAGGGCTATTTTGAATCAGTCACCATTGACCGCAACCGCCTCTACAGCCAGATCATTGACAACCTGAACAAATCCGCCGCCGTCGGCTTCCCCCACACCCAGATCGGCGAACGGCTGGACGCCGCCTGGTACGGCGACCCGGCCCAGCGTCGCGTCTACGCGGATGCCCAGGATTGCGCCAACCGCTTCCGGGATTACTGTCTCGCCCATAATTTGCTCGATTTCTCACTGCAACTGGACGTGTTCTGGAACGTCCTGTGGCCTGACGTGGTTGTGCGCGATTTCCTGACCCGTACCTATCGCCACTTGATCTTCGACAACCTCGAAGAAGATACGCCGCGCGCTCACGACCTGATCGCGGATTGGCTGCCCAGCTTTGACTCTGCCCTGCTGATTTACGACGAAGGCGGCGGCTACCGGCGTTTCCTGGGCGCGGACCCGGAGTCCGGCTGGGCGCTGCGCGAGTTGTGCGCAGCGCCGGCGGTGTTGGACAAGTCGTTCGTCGTTTCAGAGGAGATAGAATATCTGGCCGGGGCGCTGGAAAGTGTGATTGCACCTGCCCTTCCCCACTCCCTTTTTTCGGGAGCCCCACAGGGGTGCTTCGCGAAGGGGCCGGGGGTGAGGGCATTAGCCTTCCCCAGCGCCTCGCGCTTCTATCCCCAAATGCTCGACTGGGTCTCAGATGAGATCGCCCGCCTGATTTCCGAAGACCAGCTTCCCCCCTCCGAGATCGTTGTGCTGGCGCCCTATCTCTCCGACGCGCTGCGTTTCTCGCTGATCAATCGCCTGGAAGCGCGCCGCGTCCCGGTCCGTTCCCACCGCCCGTCGCGCTCGCTGCGGGATGAGCCTGCCACCCAGGCCCTGCTGACCCTGGCCGCGCTGGCGCATCCGGGCTGGAACGTCCGCCCGACGCGCTTCGACATCGCCTACGCCTTCATGCTTACCCTGAATGCTGATTTGGTTCGGGCGCAACTGCTGGCTGAAATTGTCTACCGCCAGAAAGACCTTCGACCCTTCGACACACTCAGGGCATCGCTTTCGACCTTCGACCAGATCAAACCCGACGTGCAGGAGCGCATCACCTATACCTTCGGGAATCGCTATTCGATCATTCGAGATTGGTTGGAGTCTTACCGTGACACCGTTCGTCCACAGGATCGCTTCGCTGATGCCGCGAACACCGGCGGCACGCCGGCCGTTTCGCCCCGGCGGGCCGGGTCTCTCGGCCCGAACGGGGTGCGAGACGGCAACGAATGCCTCGCTCAAGAAGAGACACAACGACAACGAATGCTTCGCCCACTCGACCATTTTTTGCGCAAACTGTTCGGCGAGGTGCTTTCGCAGCCAGGCTTTGGCTTCCACCGCAATCTTGACGCGGCGCGCGTCGCGGCCAGCCTGATCGAATCGGTCAAAAAATTCCGCATCGCCCTCGAACCGGCCACGGAAGACTTCGGAGGTCTGGCAGGCCTGGGCAAAGAATACATTGTCATGCTGCAGGATGGCGTCATCGCCGCGCAGTATCTCGAAGCCTGGCGCACTGAAGCGGTGACAACGAATGCCGTGCTGATCGCCCCGGCGCACACCTTCCTGATGATGAACCGCCCGGTGACGGTGCAGTTTTGGCTGGATGTGGGCTCCAGCGGATGGCACGAACGCCTGTTTCAGCCGCTGACTCATCCCTACGTGCTCTCTCGAAGTTGGACCAGGGACCAGGTCTGGAGCGACGCGGATGAAGTCCGCGCTGCGCAGGAAGGCATGGCGCGGCTGGTATCGGGATTGTTGCGCCGTTGCCGCGAACGCGTGTATCTTGGATTGGCAGAATTGGGCGAGACGGGCTTCGAACAACGCGGCGGGTTGTTGAAGGCGTTTCAGAAGGTATTGGCTTCGGACGGAGAAAGAAATTAACCGCTAAGACCGCGAAGGAAAAACAAAAGAATCTTAGCGTTCTTCGCGTGCTTCGCGGTACAAAAAACTATGATGGACTTTTCACCCAGACCCTCCCAACAAGCCATCCTCCGCTACACAGGCGGGCGGCTCGGCATTGCCGCGGTGCCCGGCGCGGGGAAGACGCACATTCTCTCCGCGCTTGCGGCGCAGATCATTCATAACGACGGACTGCAGGACGGGCAGGAAGTGCTCATCGTCACGCTGGTCAATTCGGCGGTGGACAATTTCGAAGCACGCATCAAAAGGTTTTTCGCGGAACGTCCCATTCAGGCGCTCTACAAATATCGCGTCCGCACCCTGCACGGGCTGGCGCATGACATCGTCCGCGAGAAGCCGGCCCGCGTCGGTCTCGAGGAGCGCTTCAGCATCATTGACGAGCGTGAGGCGGGCTTCATCCGCCGCGAGGCGGTTAATGCGTGGCTGGCGTCTCACGCGGAGCGGCTGGATGACTACCTCGACCCCGCCCTCGACGATTCAAAGCGGGACTGGGTGCGCCGCCAGCAATTACCCGAGCTGTTGGACTCGCTCGCCATGGCGTTTATCCGCTCCTCGAAAGACCGCCTCCTGACTCCCGAAAGCCTGCGCGCCAAACTCGATTCATCCCTTGCGCCGTTACCTCTTGCCGAACTCGGCTGGAGCATCTACGCGGACTATCAGCGCGCCCTCGCCTATCGCGGCGCGGTGGACTTCGACGATTTGATCCGTCTGGCGTTGACGCTGCTCGAAAGCGACGATGAATATCTGGAGCGTCTGCGTTTTCGCTATCCGTTCATTTTGGAGGATGAGGCGCAGGATTCGAGTCTGTCACAACAGAGAATACTTGGCTTGTTGAGCGGCGGTGTGGTCTCGATACGCCCCGACGAACACGGGGCTACTCGACCACCAGATTCCAACGGAGGTAATTGGGTACGCGTCGGTGACCCTAATCAAGCGATATTTGAAACCTTCACAACCGCAGACCCCGAACTATTACGTCAGTTCATAGCTGAGAACCCGAGCCAAGACATGCCCGAGTCGGGACGTTCGCAACAGTCCATCATTTCCCTTGCCAATCACCTGATTGACTGGGTGATGAGCTCGCATCCCATCCCCGAAGCGCGCACATCGCTCTCGCTTCCGCACATCGAGCCTGTGCCTGAGGGCTACGAACCGGTTAACCCGCCTGATAATCCTGAGGCGATTCGCCTGATCAGCAAAAAGTACACGCCCGAAGAAGAATTGGAAGCGGTGGTCAAATCGGTAAAGGGATATGTGGATTCGGTCGCGGACTTGCCCGACGAGCAAAAGCCAACCATCGCGATCCTTGTCCCGCGCAATAATCGCGGCATCGAAGTGATTGACGCGCTCAAGAAACGCGGCATCGAGACGATCGAGTTGATATCGTCCACGTCCAACACGCGCGCCGCGGCGGGGTCGTTGAATTATCTGCTCTCATATCTGGCAGACCCGCAATCGGCAAGTAAGTTGTCGAAGGCGTATCGGGTTTGGAGAAGAGATTGGCGCGAGGGCATGTCATTGCGAGGCGGGTCGAGTAGCGAAGCGTATCGAGACCCGACGAAGCAATCTCCTGACGAAGACATGTCACTGCGAGGAACGAAGCAGTCTCCTGACGAAGACACGTCACTACGAGGGACGAAGCAGTCTCCTGACGAAGTCATGTCACTGCGAGGGACGAAGCAGTCTCCTGACGAAGACATGTCACTGCGAGGGACGAAGCAGTCTCCTGACGAAGACATGTCACTGCGAGGAACGAAGCAGTCTCCTGACGATAAGGGGATTGCTTCGGGACAAAGAACGTCCCTCGCAATGACCTCGGACGAGGAGGGGGTTGCCATGTCGCGAAGTGCGCTCCTCGCAACGACATCAACCTTATTGCGCAAGATGGTTAATGTGGAAAACTTTGTCGCGCCGAGTCAAGCCGATGACTGGCTGGCAGGCTTGGGTGAGTCAGAGGCGGAGCATGTCATCCAGGAATTGAGCGAGTTCCGCGTCTACGTCCAGAGATGGTTGAACGCGGTCACGCTTCCAATTGACCAGTTGGTGTTGACGCTGGCACAGGATGTGTTTAGTAAAGCGTCGGATCTGGCGCTGGCGCATAAACTGGCGCTGGTGCTGAGACAGGCCGCCAACGGTCACGCGGATTGGCGCCTGCCTGAGTTGAGTTCGGAACTGGCGCTGATCGCCAGGAACGAGCGGCGCTTCATCGGCTTTTCGTCGGACGATTCGGGCTTTGACCCTGAGCGGCACCGCGGGGCGGTGGTGGTGACGACGATGCACAAGGCGAAGGGGCTGGAGTGGGACAGGGTGTATTTGATGAGCGTGAACAATTACGACTTCCCGTCGCTGCAACCGTATGACCGTTATATTTCGGAGAAGTGGTTCGTGCGGAGTGATGGTCTCGATACGAGCGAGAAGAGCGCTCGCTCTACTCGACCACCAGAGTACCCAAACAAGAGGCTGAATCTTGAAGCGGAGGCGCTGGCGCAGTTGAGCGCGCTAGAGTCGAAGAGTGAGTATGAATGGTACGAAGAAGGCGCAGCGACGGCGCAGTCGCGTTTGGATTACGTGAAGGAACGTCTGCGCTTGTTGTACGTGGGAATTACGCGCGCGAAGAAGGATTTGATCGTGACCTGGAATTCGGGGAGGCAAGGAGACGCGACGCCGTCCCTGGCGATGAGTGAGTTGATGGGGTGGTGGGAAAAATGACGGGTATAATAACAGTATGACACTATCTGCTAATCTTCCCAAACTTATCGGCGATTATGGAATGGAAAACATCAGGGCTGCCATTTTACAGCATTGGGCTAATAGCTCTGGCGTATCTTTGAAAACCCTTAAGGGAAATTCAACCACGCAAAAATTTTTAAGTGGTGGAAACTCAAAAGATATATCCTACTTGGTAAACTACTTTGGCGCGTGGCTACCTAAACCGACATTGAAGGATATTGAAAAATCCTTTGAATTAGGATTGGATATTAATCATAGAAAATCTTACGGCACAGTTTATACGCCAGAATATATTATTGATTATTTAACTAAACACTCTTTGAAGTTTGCGTGGAAAGACCGCAACAAATTACCTGTGATATGCGACCCTTCTTGTGGAAGCGGCGGTTTCTTGTTGCGGATTGCAGAAATACTCGAAGCGGATTATGGAATCTCGGGTGAAAAGGCTTTCGCCGAATCAATCATTGGAATTGATATTGATAAACAAGCATTAGAGCAAGCCAAATGTCTTATCGAATTATATTTGGCGTCAAAGGGTAAGCAAATACCTAATCTTGAAGATTCGCTAATTGAGATTGACACATTGGTCAGTGATAAGAAAAAGATACTATTCTTATCTCGTGCTCCCGAAGGCTTTGATGTTATCGTTACCAACCCGCCTTATGTAAAGTTCCAAAATCTAGAAGACGATTACAGACAAACACTTCTGGATAAATACAACGGGCTGGCAAGTGGAAATTTCAGCCTGTCAGTATTATTCCTGATTAAAGGCTTTGAATTACTTTCGCCAAATGGTTATCTCGGCGTGATTACTCAAAACAACCTATTCACGTCTTTGGCAGGAAAAAACATCAGGGAATATTTGCAAAATCAAGAATGTATTCAGCGAATAATAGATTTTAGCCACCATAAAGTTTTCGATAATGCAAGCGCGTACACCTGTTTGATTATTTTGGTTAAACAAAAAACGCCTGAATTTGATTTCGGAACTATCTCTCAAAGTGCAGATCTTAATTTCAAATCTTTGGACAATCTAGATTTTGCCAAAATTCAAGTATCACGCCTAAAACCCATCAAATGGAGATTGGGCAAAGACTATCATCTTGAAAATCTCAAGAAGATTGAAAATATAGGCAAAACACTTAAGGAAGTTGCGAACATCAAAGTTGGGTTTGCAACACTTAAGGACTCTGTCTTTTTTGTAAGGCAAAGAGATAATGGCTGTTACGTTTCTTCTCCGAAAAGCAATGAATATCAAATTGAAACTGAGATAACCCGACCCGCCGTAAAGATATCTGAATTAAAAAAAGAAGGCGATTTACTGAAAAACAATCGTAGAATTATCTTTCCATATTATAAAAAAAATAATGCCTATAAACTTATTCCTGAACTAGAACTTCAAAGAGACTTTCCAAACGCTTATGCTTATCTACTAGAATCGCGCCAAATTCTTGAAACGCGGGATAAAGGGAAGAAAAGTTATGAAAATTGGTATGCTTGGGCCAGAACACAGGGCATGGAAGCCCCTGCCCCTAAACTCTTGACTAAAACATTTAGCAAGTTTCCCCAATTTTTCATGGATAATACAGACCAATTATTTTGCAATGGCTATGCAGTTTCGGCAAAACAAGCGACTTTGTTTGAGCCATCTTTACCCATTGAAGTTTTAGGGGGAATCTTAAACAGTAAAATTATGTACTATTATGCAAAACTGACCAGTTTTCAAATCGAAGGAGACTATCAGTGCTATCAAAAGAACTTTATCGAAAGATTTGGAATTCCGAACTTAACTTCCGATATGATGGATGAAATTTTGAAAAAAAATCAAGACGAAGTAGACCGCTACTTAGCCTTGATTTACGGAATTGACATGGATGAGATAATAGAAATAATTGGCAACGGGCAATTTACGCGGAGTGTCGTTGGTTGTAAATCGCAATAATGTCTTGGACAAAGTTTAGAGGTGATAAAGGCTCGTATCGTTTAGAAAAATCACGAGAGACAAAACCGCCTTGTTTTAATTCATCTGTCGTCAAAAATATCTTTGGGGGATCTTGACGGAAGTCAACAACAACCAATGCAACACGTTCGTATTTGTAAATTTCTGGATCCGATTTCTTTGATGAACGACCGCTTATCGCCAAGAACGTGCTGATAAACTTGTCAATTGCTATGGTGTCTCTTTTCCAGCCGACTTGATTTCTTTTCATCAGTACATCATCATATTCGACAACTGGGATTAGATAAACATCGCCCATTACTAAATCGGGCAATCTGAGCCGTAAATTTAGAGTTTCAGCAAAAGACCTTTCCATGAGAGTGTCAAAGTTTTTTGCAATGCTGCTTAATTGACTTCGAACACCAACGACAATTGATTTCTCTGCTTTATCATGCCCAACAGGATCATAAGAGCCAGTAAGAGGTCCTTCAGATATGTGAACGCCGTTATCGGGAATATCATCAAACATCACAACAACATCTTGTCTTTTCCCTTTCAAAAGACCATACACGGTCATTTCAGGACTTCGCGCACCTATGGGCGGAAAAATGGAAAAATCGGTTCTGTATCTTGATAATTTGTCCAGCAGACTTACCTTAACCACCTCGTGAATTTTGAGTATCAGTTTCTGACTTCGTATCAAAGCTTCTTTTGCTTCTTGTCCATTAGAATAACGGTTGTCATTGTATGTTGCTGTCTTAATAGCAGACTCCAATTCGGATTTCATCTCATTAACTGCCGCTTGAAGCAAATCGAATCTCATAACATCTCCTTAAAATTTTGGGAATCCTTTAGGGATATTTTTTGCAACTCTCGCCAAAAATTGTTCGGGGGTAAGATCTAGGGCTTGCGCGATTTGGATTAGGTTTAATAGAGCAACATTTCTTTTCCCCCTTTCAAGACTGCCAACATAAGTTCGATGGAGTCGAGCCTTTTCTGCAAAAGATTCTTGCGATAAGCCCAACTCAATTCGACGGTCTTTTACTGCTTTTCCAAAAGCAATTAATACTTGAGCCTTGGCTTCATTTTCCATAACTCAACGATAGCATTTATGTAGAGTTTAAGTCCACAGAATCGGAGTAACAAATTTTATAGTGATTTGGGAGCGGCGCGAGGGTGCACTTGGGTTGGGTGAGCGGGGATACCCTAACGGGCACACGTAAATCCGCCAGATCAGAACATGGAAGTTGATTCGGGCTGATCGGCGAGTCTGCTTGCCCCGCCCCACCCGTCCTTCCCCCTACGGGGACTTCGCGGACACCCTTCGCGAAGCACACTGCAAAGTGCCCCAAATCCGGGGAGAAGGTAGTGAGTGAGTCCAAGGTCACATTGCGGATTTGGGGAGGGACTGACGATGAGGATTTTCTACAAACGAAAAACGGTCTCGGACGTGATGTCAACGAGACCGTTTTTGTTTCTCTACTCTTCTACAAATGGAGTTATCCCCAGGTCTCCAATAAAAATAGCCGTTTCAACTGCACGCGCTAAGGGCTCATCGGCTGTGATGAGTGGAATTTCTATTTTTTGGGCTAGAATGGCATAACAAGCGTCATAAGCGGTGAGTTTCTTTTCCTCGGAGAATTCTTCATCCACAAACAACTTGATGCCAACGCTTGCATCCACCACATAGCGCAACTGCAGGTCACTCATCGGTTACGGTCCTCGCGTAGTAACGTTAAACTCGAAGGCGTTTTTTTAGGGGCGGTAAAACGTCGGCGGTGAATCGAAGCCAAGGCTTTGACTTGAACTTTGCGACGTTTCTCGTCTTCCAGGGCTTGAGTCAACATGGTCACAACTTGCGCGCTTAAGGAGCGGCTCTTTGTCTCTGCAAGCCGCTGAATTTGGACATATAAATCTTCGGGAACACTACGAACATGTAAAGTAGGCATAGTTACTCCTTTCATTTATGGCAGTATAGCATAAGTGGTTGCGCACTGCAACCCGAGTTGCGTTAGCTCGGTCACAGGTGCGAGAGGATGGGGGACAAGCGGGGACCTTTGGCGCGAAAACGGAGCAGCAAGAAAATCTGCGAGTATAATCGAAATATGCAAAGCGCCATCCCGATTTCGGCAAAGCCATTTTTTCAGGAATATATTTTTTCAAGACTAGACCCGCGTGAGCACGCGTTGCTGGTCATTGAGAGAATTCTCGCTTATGGCAACCGCGTTGAAGTCCGCTGGTTGTTTGATTTTTATGGGATAAGTCAACTGCAGAAGTGGGTCAGTGAAAATGGTTCGAGACTCCTGCCCAAAAGACGCTATCACCTGTGGTGCGTAGTTTTAGATCTCACGCCTGAAATGGCCCAGAAGAAAAGTGTATGGTCGCATTAACTTCACCGCATTGGGAAACTGTCACAACCGAGATGCGTGACCTGCTGAAATGGGTTGGTCAACAGGTGTTTATGTCACCTTTTTATCTTGCAGGCGGGACTGCTCTCGCATTGCAATTGGGACACCGAAAGTCGGCGGATTTGGATTTCTTTTCAGAAACCGACGAAGTCCACGAAAGAACGCGCCAACAAATCATCCGCGCTGTGGAAAAACGCAATGGACAGGTCATTGAAAATGCGGACGGGAATCTTGTGCTTCTGTTGGATGATGTCCATGTGGGGTTTTTTAGTTATGGATATAAACTGCTTGTGCCGTTTTTGAAATTAGAGAATGTGAATGTCGCGTCCTTGCCGGATATTGGTTTGATGAAGCTGGATGCAGTCATCGGGCGCGGTAGTCGCAAAGATTTTTATGATCTATATGTCATTGCTCAACAAATTTCAATCGAAGACTTGTTGATAGCGGGCGAAAGAAAGTATCCCACATCACGCGATTTTGCGCTAATGGCTGTTGAGAGTTTCATGTTATTTGATAACGCCGAACGTGATATTCAACCCGAATTGCTAATTGATGTGGCATGGGATGAGGTAAAATTTTTTTTTATTGAACAAGGAAAGTCACTGGGAAAGAAGTGGTTTAGAAAGTAAGTAAAACGCAAAGGCAATTCTCACTAATGCTTCGCGCGCTCTCGCCCCCGTTCTTCGCGAAGCACCCTGCGGGTTGGGGGTCGCGTGCTTCGCGGTTTATTTTGATCGCCCTTTCAATCGTATTAGCTGCCTCGCTTTCAGCAGCAACCGTCCCCGCGCCGACCATTACCCTGGTAAGCGGTCTGCCAAGTGAAATGCAGGTCGGGGAATCTTACACTGTGGTCGTTGAGGTAGACAGTGACCAGCCATTCATTTTCGCGATAGCACTGCCCGACCTGCAATTCCCCGGCAAGGGAGTTGTTGCCAGGGGCGGTGACCATGCCACTCGCGGTACGACAGCCACGCTCGAAGTGACCTTTACCGCCAAGAGTTCCACCGCTGAAATGCCCGACGGTGTAGATCCGCTGGCTGTGGTCGTGGGGGTGCGCTACGCCAACGGTTACGTCGTCTCCGAGAGGTTCGATTTCACAGTCGCCGTGCCTTAGATAACCTCCCATTAGCCTAAAAAATACCCGCCAAATCCAACCTGGCGGGTATTTTTTATAATGAATCCGCCTGCGCGGCAAAGTGATATAATTATGGCAGAAATTCCGAAATTCCGCCACTCGGAGGTGTGATATGGTTACCAATATCCAGATGCGCAGTAAAGGGACGTTCACGCTCCCCGCCAGTTTACGCAAGAAGTACAAACTGGAGGAAGGGGAAGTTCTGACAATCATTGATTTGGGTGAAGGAACAATTTTGCTCAAACCAATGGTGTCCCAAGTAAATAAATTATCCAATCGCATTGCCAAAAGACTTGAGGAAGAAAATATTACGCTGGACGATTTGTTGCAAGCATTGGATGAAGAGCGCAAAATTTATTATCAAGAACACTACGTGAAGAAATAATCTGCGGGGTAATTTTCATGGCAAAACTGAACATCTTTCTCGATAGCAGTGCTTTGATTGCAGGTGCAATTTCAGAAACTGGCGCGGCGCATGTTTTACTCCAACTTGGGGAAAGTGAAGATATTTTGCTGACAATAAGTGAAATGGTAATTGTTGAATCGGAACGCTCAATAGCGAAAAAATCCCCGAGTATCTTGAACGATTTAAGTAGCCTGATGAAAACGGCGAAGCTGAGAATTGTCGGCAACCCATCAGGTGAAGAAGTGGGAGCAAATCTTTTTTTGATTAGTGATCCAAACGATGTTCCTCTTCTGCTCGCTGCAATGAAAGCCAAAGTGGATTTTCTCGCCACCCATAATCGTAAACACTTTATTGACGACCCAAAGGTCGCAGAACGATCAGGTCTACGCATCGGCACACCTGGCGACGCTCTGGTATGGGTGAGAGAGCGACTCTAACGGGTGCTGTCATGCCAATCGCCAATCACAAATCAACAATCCCCACTCCCTTCACCTTCTCCCAATCCTCCTTGCAGGACTACGCCGACTGCCCGCGCCGCTTCCAACTGCGCTACATCGAGGAACTGGCCTGGCCGGCGGTCGAGACTGAGCCGGCTCTCGAAAATGAACGTCACCAACAGGAAGGCTTGTTCTTTCACCGGCTGGTCCAGCAACGCCTGGTCGGTCTGCCTGTGGAAAAATTGGGGCGGATGGCAAATTCGCCCAACCTGAGCCAGTGGTGGCAGAATTTCGTAGACTTTCGCGGCCTTGAAGACTTCGGAAGCCTGTACCCTGAAATGACCCTCTTCTCACCGCTTGGTGGGCATCGCCTGATGGCGAAGTATGACCTGATCGCCGCCACGCCCGGTGAAAAAGCGGTTATCTTTGACTGGAAGACATACCAAAAACGGCCCAAAGACGAATGGATGGCCGCCCGCCTGCAAACCCGTGTCTACCGTGCTTTGCTCGTCCGGGCTGGAGCACATTTGAACAGCGGACAAGCCTTCCAGCCGGAGCAAGTCGAAATGATTTACTGGTATGCGAACTACCCGCAAGAACCGTCCCGTTTCCCTTATACCGCCGCCCAATATAAACGTGACTGGGATACGCTGACCAGGCTGGTCGCCGAGATCCTCGCGCAGCGCGATTTTCCCCTCACCGGCGACGAGAAGAAGTGCGCCTGCTGTCCCTATCGCTCATATTGCAATCGCGGCGTAGAAGCAGGAACGATGGATGGGATGGCAGAAACCGACCTGATGACTCTCGATGTAAACCTCGAGCAAATCCAAGAGATTGAATTTTAATGCGCTGGATTGAACCGACTCCTCCCCGCACCCCCGTAGGGCATTCGTTGTCACCTGCCCCCCTGCCCGACCTGCACCCGCTTGTCAGCCAGGCTTTGATTCGACGCGGACTCACCTCCGCCGAGGCCGCCCGCGCCTTTCTCTCCCCGGAGCATTACAATCCGACGCCTGCCACCCAACTCCCCGGCCTTCCCGTCGCCCTTGACCGCATCCAGGCTGCCATCCGCGCCCGCGAACCGATCTGTGTCTGGGGCGACTTCGACGTGGACGGCCAGACGGCGACGACCATTCTCGTCTCCACGCTGCAGGCCCTCGGCGCGGACGTGACCTATCATATTCCCGTGCGGGCAAAAGAGTCGCATGGCGTCAACATTCCCCGCCTGGCTGAAATTATCGAGCTTGGCGCGAAGCTCATCCTGACCTGCGATACGGGTATCACCGCGCATCAGGCCGTGGATTATGCTCGTTCACGCGGCGTGGATGTGATCATCAGCGATCACCACGAACTGCCGGCGACCATGCCGCAAGCGGCTGCGATTGTCAATCCAAAATTTTTACCTGTGGAACATCCCCTTGCCAGCCTGTCTGGGGCAGGTGTGGCGTATAAACTGGCGGAAGCGTTATTAGAGAGCGGAGAGTCTGGCATGGGAGACTCTCACTTATTACTCGATACTCGTCACTCATTACTTGATTTATCGGCGATGGGCTTGGTGGCCGACCTGGCCATTTTGCGCGCTGACGCTCGTTATCTCGTCCAAAAAGGCCTGCATGTTTTACGTTCCACCCAGCGTTTGGGCCTCAAAGTTATGATGGAAATTGCAGAACTGACTCCAGCCAATATCAGCGAAGAACACATCGGATTCACGCTCGCGCCGCGTCTCAACGCCTTGGGACGCCTCGGCGACGCCAACCCGGCCGTCGAACTGTTCACCACCCGTGACCCGGCTCGCGCCCGTCTGCTGGCGACCCAATTGGAAGGGTTGAACGCCCAACGCCAACTGCTGACTCGCCAGGTCACACTGGCCGCGGAAGCGCAATTACGCGCCGACCCGGCGCTGCTCGCCCAGCCGATCATCGTTCTCTCGCATCCAACCTGGCCGGGCGGTGTGATCGGCATCGCTGCCAGTCACCTCGTGGACCGTTACCATCGCCCCGTGATCCTCTTCTCGGCGCCAGCGAATGAGCCGGCGCGAGGTTCCGCCCGCTCGATTGAAGGAATCAACATTACCGACGCCATTGCAGCGCAGCGCGAGATGCTGCTCAACTACGGTGGTCACCCGATGGCTGCCGGTCTCGCGCTGGAGGCCGAAAAATTGCCGGCCTTCCGCAAGGCGATCTCGAAAACTGTCGCCGGCATGACCGGCGGGGAGGCAATCGAACCGAGGCTTGAAATTGATGGCTGGCTCGACTTGCCGGCTCTCGACCTCGCCTTGTCAGAGTCCATCGAGCAGTTGGCCCCTTTTGGCCCCGGCAACGAAAAGCTCATCCTGGCGACACACAATCTAAGGCTCAAGAGCGCCGCCGAGATCGGAAGAAACAAAGAGCACCTGAAGCTCACTGTCGAAGATGAACACGGAAATGCCCAGACCGTCCTGTGGTGGAATGGAGGCGGCGAAGAGCTGCCCGATCTCATCAGCCGGGCAGGCGGAAGGTTCGACCTGGCCTATACCCTACGCGCCAGCGACTGGCGCGGCGCGCGCCAGGTCACCTTGGAGTTCGTTGACCTTCGACTTATCGAAGAAAAACCGGTTGAGGTTACGAAACCAGCGATTGAAGTGATTGATTATCGCGGCGTAGAGAAACCGCTCGAAACGTTGGCACGTTTACAGGTTGAAACGTTAGAACGTTCCAACGTGAAAACGGTAATCTGGGCAGAAGGTGCGGACAAAAAAGAAGTCAATGGGCGCGACCGTCTGGAATTGGAACGCGCAGACGTGTTGGCAATCTGGACGACGCCTCCCGGCCGCGACTTGCTAAGCGCGGCAATCGAGCGCGTCAAACCCCGCACCGTCTACCTGTTCGCCGTTTCCCCGACCGATGACACACCCGAAGCCTTTCTCCGACGCCTGGCCGGGCTGGCGAAGTTTGCCATCCTCAAAAAAAGCGGGCGGACGCGCCTCTCCGAACTGGCGGCTGCCTGCGCCCAACCTGAGATCACCGTCCGCCTGGGGTTGGAGTGGCTGGCTGCGAATGGGAATATCGTTTTCGAAGCAGACGGGGATGATTTGCAACTGTCAATTGGAAACCAGGCCGCCAATCAAGACCTGTCGAAGGCCGAGCGGGGACAAGAATTGAGCCTGGCCATCCAGTCTCTCCTGGCTGAGACCCGCGCCTTTCGCACCTTTTTCACTCGCGCTGATAAGGATACCCTCCTGATCGATTACAATACAGTCGAGGAACTTAGATGAGAAAATTACCCGAACACGGCTCCTGTTTCGTTTGCGGATCGGATAATCCGCATAGCATTGGTCTCGCCTGGTATGTGGACGAGAATGGAACGATCCTCTCTGAATTCAGCCTGACTGAGGCCCAGCAAGGGCTGCCCGGTCACGCCCACGGCGGCGCTTCAGCGGCTATCCTCGACGAGGCGATGGGCGCAGTCGTCTGGCTGGCCGGACATAGAGTCGCAGCGGTCAACCTGGAGATCAACTACCGCCGCCCGCTGCCTTTGGGACAGCAGTTCAAGGTGGAAGCTCATCTCGCTGGACAGGAAGGCCGCAAGGTTTTTGCCAGCGGTGAAATTCGTCTCCAAGATGAGACGATTGCTGTGAGCGGACGCGGCATTTACGTCGCAGCCCCCCAACTCTTTGAGCCGGTCAGGTTCAGGGAGAAGCAGTGAGTGACGGGAAATCAAGATGGGTTTCGAGGAAATAGCCCACACGGCTGATTGCGCCTTGCGCGTTTGGGCTGACGACCTGGAAGGGCTGTTCGTGGAAGCGGCGCGGGGCATGAACGCGCTCTCGGGCGCGCGGCTGGCAGCAAGTCAGCGCACGTCCCGCACATTCGAAACCGAAGGCGCGGATGCGGAAAGCCTGCTGGTCACGTTTTTGTCGGAACTGCTCTATTACGCCGAACAGGAAAACCTGGCCTTCGACCATTTTAACGTTCAAACGTTCAAACGTTCAAACGTTCAAGCGTTGAAAGTGGAAATGGATGGCGCTCCGCTGGAATCGCTCATAAAGGCGATCAAGGCAGTGACGTACCACAACCTGCAAATACGGCCGACGGCGCGAGGCTGCGAGGTGGAGATTGTGTTTGATGTGTAAAGAGTAGAGAGCGGAGATTAGAGAACAGTACTGCTCTCTACTCTCTGTTCTCCTTCCCCGGAGGAAAAATGATTGGCATCCAGAATTTAACCAAGATTTCCGACCACGAATGGGAAATCCCGCAATCTTTTCGTCAAGATATGCGCGTGCCGGTGCATATCTTTGCCACACAAAGGCTGCTCGAGCAGGTCATGGACGACAAATCGCTGGAACAGGCGGTCAATGCCGCCACCCTGCCCGGGTTGGTCGGCAAGGTGGTCGTCATGCCCGACATGCACCAGGGCTACGGCTTTCCGATCGGCGCTGTGGTAGCGACATCTTTTCCCCAAGGCGTGGTTTCTCCTGGGGGCGTGGGCTATGATATCAACTGTGGGATCCGCCTGCTGGCCTCGGATATCGAGTACGAGGCCGCCATCCCCCATCTGGACACGCTCGCCACGCTGCTGAACAAATACTGCCCCAGCGGCGTTGGGCAGGAAGGGGTGCTGCGCGTCAACATCCCCGAACTGGAACGCGTGCTGCGCGAAGGCTCACGCTGGGCTTTGAGAAATGGCTACGCAACGGAGGCGGATCTTTCCCGGACCGAGGAGGGCGGCTGCCTCGAGGGCGCCAATCCAGCCAAAGTCAGCGAACGGGCGAAGAAGCGCGGCCAGAGCCAGCTCGGTTCGCTCGGCGCGGGTAACCATTTCATCGAAGTAGATGTAGTGGACGAAATCTTCGCTGAACAGGCCGCGACGGTGATGGGATTACGCCCCGGCTGCCTGGCGCTGCAAATCCACTGCGGCTCGCGCGGGCTGGGGCATCAGGTTTGCACCGATTACGTGCAGGAGCTTCAGGCGGCAGTCCGGCGTTACGGGATCGTCCTGCCCGACCGCGAACTGGTCTGCGCGCCGATGGATTCGCCCGAGGGACAGGCCTACCTGGGCGCGATGCGCGCGGCGGCCAATTTCGCCTTCGCCAACCGGCAGCTACTCGCCCATTCCGCCCGGCGCGCCTTCGAGGAGATCTTTGCCGGCAGGCTGAAAGGCTGGGAACTGCGCCAGGTTTACGACATTGCCCACAATATGGGTAATGTTGAGACGCACGAGATAGATGGTCAACGCATGAAAGTCTGTGTCCATCGCAAAGGCGCGACGCGGGCTTTCGGTCCCGGATCTCCCGGCCTGCCGCCCGAATATCAATCCACCGGCCAGCCGGTGCTTGTCCCCGGCAGTATGGGCACCGCCTCGTGGGTTTTAGCGGGTACGGAAATGTCCATGCAGCGCTCGTTCGGCTCCTCCTGCCACGGCGCGGGACGGGTGATGTCGCGCTCGAAAGCCAAACACGAAATCCGCGGCGAGGCTCTGCGCCGCGAATTGGAACAGGGTGGGATCAAGGTGCGCGCGGGTTCGATGTCCGGCCTGGCCGAAGAAGCCCCCCGGGCTTACAAAGACGTGGATGAAGTGGTCGAGACGGTCACGGCGGCCGGGATTGCGCGCAAGGTGGCGCGGTTGCGGCCGGTGGTGGTGGTAAAGGGGTAAGAGGATTGCGGATGGCATGGCGCGTGAAAGGGAACAAATGACGCGGGGTTGTCGTCTGAGAGACAAATCGCTTCTAAGGAGGTTTGCCATGCTACGGACGATGCTTGCTGCCCTGTTTATTCTGAGCCTGCCTGCCTGCTCGCCGCTCCCCATCACCCAACTGCCGCCGGATACGGTCATCATCAGCCCGCCCGCAGACCAACCCATGCCGCCCGTCAGAGACCAAAATCCTTACGCGCCTCAACCAGGAGATAAGGCTTTGCAGCGCGACGCCATACAGGTGAGCAACGCCCAGATCGCCACCACAAGCAGCCTGCCGGTGCGGATTACAGTGTTCTTCACGTACACTCTTCCGACGGCGTGCCACCACCTCCGCGTGGCAATCAGCGGGCCGGATTCCAATAACCGAATTGACCTTGAGTTCTACACGCTGGTTGACCCGAATCAGGCATGCATTAAGATCGCCCCTGGCCCGGTCAGCGACGGCATTGCGCTGGAGACTCTTCCCGCAGGCACGTACTCCCTCAGGATTAATGGTGAGAAATTGGGAGAGGTGACTCTGCCAGAGAGCAGTTCGTTCGACTTGCCCTACGAACCCCAGCCCAGCGATGCTGTGCTGGTGCGCAGCGAGGTCTACCTCGACGAGACAGACATCCTCATCATGGAGAGTTACCCGGTGCAGATTGCGCTTCTCTTGCAGGGCAGTCTGCCCACGCCTTGCCACGCCCTGCGCGTGGCGGTCAGCGCGCCAGACGCCAAGAATCGCATATTCATTGATGTGTACTCGGTGACTGATCCCAATCAGATCTGTATTCAGGTGCTCGCGCCGCTCAACTCCACTGTCCCGCTTGGCAGTTTCGCGAGCGGGCATTATACGGTCTGGGTAAATGGGGAACAGATCGGGGAGTTTGACTCGTGAAATAAACCTCCGGGGTCTGCGAGTCCTCGGAGGTTTGTTCTTAATGCGTCAATATCTGTGAGAGGAAGAGTTTGGTGCGATCTTCTCGCGGATGATGGAAGATCTCATCCGGCGAGCCGCTCTCGACGATCAAGCCTTCATCGAAGAAGTACATCCGGTCGGCGACCGCACGCGCAAAGCCCATTTCGTGCGTCACCACCAGCATGGTCATCCCCGATTGCGCCAGTTCGATCATCACATCCAGCACTTCCTTGATCATCTCCGGGTCGAGGGCCGAGGTTGGCTCATCGAAGAGCATGATCTTGGGCTGCATGGCCAGGGCGCGGGCAATCGCCACCCGTTGCTGCTGACCGCCTGAAAGATGACCGGGGTACTTCTGCGCCTGCTCCGGGATGCCCACTCGCTCGAGCAGTTGCATCGCTACTTCTTCGGCTTTCTGCTTCGACCACTTGCGCACCTGGACGGGAGCCAGGGTGATGTTTTGCATCGCGGTCAGGTGAGGGAACAGGTTGAACTGCTGGAAGACCATGCCGGTCTCCATGCGGATCTTCTCGATGTTGCGCATGTCATTGGTCAGCTCGATGCCGTCAATAATGATCTTGCCTTTTTGATGTTCCTCCAGGCGGTTTAGCGCACGTATGAATGTGGACTTCCCCGACCCGGACGGGCCGAAGATGACGATCACTTCCCCCTTCTCTACATCCATGCTGATCCCCTTCAGGGCTTGAAAGTGTCCGTACCATTTCTGCACATCGCGGCAGACGATGATTGGCTCGGAGCTGGCAGTTTGTTCAGACATGATCTCTCCCGGATTGGTATTTTGGTATATTATAGGACAAAATTGGCGCTTTGAGAAAAGAAAATCTTATTCCGGGAGGCTGATCGCGGCGAAGCGCGCCCGCGTCAGCCCAGCTAGGGACGCGATCGGCAGGCGGATGTTCAACCCGCGCTGCCCGCCGCTCACGTGGACTTCGGCCTGATTCTGCGCCGAAACGTCAATCACCACCTGAAAGCCCTTGTTGAGCAACGCCAGCGGCGAGATGCCGCCGGCTTGCAGAGAGGTCAATTTCTCGGCCTCGCGCTCGCTGGGCAGGGTCAACTTTTTCTCGTTCAAGGCAATCGCCAGAAGCTTCAAGTCAAGGCGGTGCGGGCCAGGGATGACAGCCAGGATCGGTTTGCCGGGTTTCTGGCGCGTCACCACGATGGTCTTGTAGACAGTCCCGGCTGGAACGCCCAACAAGCGCGCCGTTTCCGTCGCGCCGAGCTTTTCGTTGGGAAGCTCGAAAGCCGTGTAGGGGATTTTATGTGAATCGAGCAGGCGGGTGAGATTGTTAACGGGAGACATATGCTTTAGACTTTATTGTACACGCTTCCGAACAAAATAACACCATCCTTCGCGGAAAGCAAAGAATGGCGACTGCCCTGAGTTTGTCGAAGGGTGGCCGGTGTGCGTGTGTTATACGCTCGTGCATGTTCGGTTTAGGCGTACTCGTACACAGGGACTTGAATCATACGCTTGGGTTTACTTTGTTCCCAGATCATCTTTTGTAGGCGCTCCACTGTGTCGGGTGAGAATAACTGCTCGCCTGTTTCTACATTCACTCGTGCGGGAACATTCTCAACTACAACAAGTTGACCGTTCATATCGAGCGTGTATCTGACTTTTCGTTCCACCAATTTTTCTTTCCATTGATATGTGTTCATCTCACGTTCTCCTTATTCTGAAATCAATCCATTCGGCTGGGTCTGCTTCATACAGGGTGACGATTTTGACCAACGGGCGAGAAGGATAACTGCTCTGAATGTGCAATGGTCTGCCCGTCCGCGTAAAACCCAGCACTAAACAACTCGGACCATACTTATCCTCTGGATAGTTTTCGATAATCGCACCATTCGCAATCGCCTCTCGCAATTCCTGTACGCTGATTTGGCGAAGGATGCTTTGGTCAACAGCGTGTTTTGACAACTCAAATTGTCCTGCTTGAATTTTAGCACGTATTTGCTCAATCATAGATGCACCATGTTTTGTAGGGTGTGCAACCCGCTACGCCGTCCTTGCGACTGACTGGCGATGCTTGGATTGGAAGGGCATGGCAGAGAACGCTCAAGCCCCCCGCAACGGCACGCTCCGAAATGTAACCGCCTTCTCTTTCCCCAACTTGCCGCCCGCGCCAGAAAGCCGCAAGGCCGCAAGGCCTGTTTTGAGCTTGGCGCAAGGCGTTCGGTCTGCACTTACCGGACATGCAGACCTAACGTGTGCCGTAGAGCCTTGTCCACATCTGCCATCGGCATCGTTCCGATGCCGCGCTCGATCGCGGCTTCTGCAAGCGTAGCAAGATTATCTGTCATCACTACCGAGTCTGTGAGTAAACCAGAGTGCTGTCCTTCTGGCGTGGATAGACGGATGAGAACTCGGCTGGGATGATTGGCGCGGAAAGATTTGCTCGTAATCATTGCCACGATGACTTGATTCAATCCTGTCTGAAGGGCATCCGCTTGGACAATCAAAGCGGGACGTGTTTTGGCAAAACGTAAATCCGAATGCGGAAAGAGCACCAAAATTACCGCGCCGCGTTTATGATTTGGCTTTGGCTGCATCGTAGTTGTCATAGATGCTCATTTCGGGGCTGTCCCAATCTTCCGTGAATGTCGCCAGTTGCGCGCGCAATTCTGCGGCTTGCTTTTCATTGATCCCACGCGTCCGTAAATCAATCAACCCGGATTCAAGAAATGTGACAACTACGCGAGTCTCATCACGCATCATAGCGGGTTGTTCCATTAATTCAATCTTGCCATGTCTATATACGCCCTGAACACTTACAAGCATATTGGTTCCTCCTTCCGCATGATGGATCTTTACCTCTCGAATATTATACAACAAGCCCATCCTATTTCAGCCCATCACCTCCGGTTTTTTTTCTTCCCACTGATTACCTTTTTACTTGTCTCCTTACTTACTTGTTTACTTTTTACTCGTTTCCGTTTTACTTGTTTCCCGGCAACTTCTTTCACTTCCACCCTCGGCGCGAACAACTCATCGAACTTCGCCTGCAACGATGGCGCGCCCGCGCCGCTTAGCACCGTACAAACTTGCGCCCACTGGTCGCCGGAGACAAACCGCCAATCCATGAAAACATGGCATTGATAGCCACCCAATTCCACGTACAACCCTTTTTCCACCAATTCATTACACGAGCGGATGTATTCCAAATTCGTGCCATAGTCACGGAATGTCACATAGTCGGATAGTCCGGCGGGCAGGCCAAGGCCCTCGCCGAGCGTTTTTTGGATGAGTTTCCCGGAGTTTTTATCCATGAAAGCCGCGGAAGTCTTTACCCAGCCGGAAGTATGGGCATATTTGTTGTGGTAAATTACCAATCCGCGCTCTATCCGCTTGCCCCCGTAGTCTGGGGGTTTATCCGCTTCATATCCGCTGACGAATCCGTTCGAATACGCAAACACATCCTCGTTCACATTTCCATCTGGGGTGAAGAAATCGTAGAGCAGGAATTTCTCCACCTCGGCGAAAATGTGACGGCGGTGGGTCAGAGGGAAGATGCGCCCCTCGTGGCCGCGCACCAGTCCCTCGTCCACGCTTTCGTCCCAGTAGGCGCGGCGGTACTCCATGCCGTATTTTTCGCGAAAGCCCTCGATTTGTCCGTGGCCGAACATCGGCAGGCCGGGCAGGGTGACCAGCAACGTGCAGACGCCGAAGTACTTGTCCGTTGTGCCAAACTGCTCGCTGGCAGTTTTTTCGTCGGGGTTGTTCATGAAGTTGACGTAGCGCTTGAGCACTTGCGGGTCGAACTCGAGCGTGTTCTTCATCACCTGGCGGTACTTGGCGTTGTCCTCATCCCGCAGCATGTGCATGAAGGCCGAGTTGTAGACGCGGTGCATGCCCAGTGTACGCACGAAGTAGCCTTCCATCATCCAGAAGGCCTCGGCCAGCAGCAGCGTATCCGGGACCTCGGCCGCGACGCGGTCCACAACCTCGCGCCAGAACTCATTGGGGATCGCCGCCTCGAACTCGGACCGGGTCATGCCGTGCTCAGCCCGTGACGGAATCGCGCCCCCCGCGCCCGGCTCGGGGAACCACAAGCGCTGGATGTGCTTCCTGGCCAGGGTCATCGCCGCGTCGAAGCGGATGATCGGAAAGTTGCGCGCCACTTGTAAAATGGCCTGGATGACGGCCTCGCGCACTTCGGCTTTGGAATAATCCAATTGCGCCGTGTCGTTCCAGGGCATGGAGGTGCCATCATTACCGTGGTAGATATAGCGAGTCTGATGAGTCTGATAGTCTGATAGTCGAAAGACGACTGCGGCATCGGTTTTGTCGTAGTAGTGGTCTTCGAGGAAGATGCCGGCGCGCGGGACACTGAAGAGATCGGGGCCGTTGAAGGAATAGTTTGGGTAGGGCGGGTAGGGCAGCGAGAGGAACCAGTCGGGGTGTTCGACGACCCACCCGGAGTCAATCCCCATGTGATTCGGCACCATATCGGCCGAGAGGCGGATGCCGCGCTGCCACGCCCGCCAGCGCAAGTTGCCGAGCGCCTCCCAGCCACCCAGATCAGCGGCAATCTGGTAATCCATCAGCGAATAGGCCGAGGCGACCGCGTCCGCGTTGCCCATCATCTGCTTGATGCGTTGCGAAGCGCGGCTGCGCTCCCACAAGCCGATCAACCACAGCCCGGTGATGCCGCGCTGGCGCAAAGTATCGAGTTCTTCATCAGGGATTTGGTCGAGCGTTTTGATCCAACGCTGGTATTTTTTCGACAACTGGTCGAGCCAGACGCAGCTATTCTTGGCGATCAGCACCAGGCGCGGCATCCAGTCCTTATCCGGGCTGAAACGTTCGTACTCGTGCTCGCCATGCCCAAAAGACAGCAGCGGCGCATCGCCGGCGAACCCGCCTGTTCCGCTGCGACGGATCTCTTCTTTGACGAAATCCAGCCCGCGCAGCAGGCGGCTGACGAAGCCCTCGCCCAGCAGCGCGCCCCAACGATTCAATATGTACTCCAGTTGGCCGCTCAACGAATGCGGTGAGGCCAGCGCCGGGGCGCGCAGGAGTTGGATCAAATTCTCCCCACCCGCGCCGGCGCTGGGTTGGTGGCTGAAAAAAGTGTGCAGTTTTTCAATGATGGCTGGATAGACGGTCATCTCTTGCAGGCTGGCGTCGTCAAACAACTCACTCAAGGACATGGCCGCCGCGTTCGCATTGTGCAGGTGGAGGAGCAATAGCTCTTCCAGGGAGGTCTGCCGGCGTGGGATACCCCCGGATTCCGACGCAAGATACTCGTCGCTGGTCATTTCAGCGCGATAAACAAGGGCTGGAGGAAAATCATCAATAAATCTAACCTGCGTCTTGCGAACTGATTGCGGATCGAGGCCCTTATCCAACAAGTCAAGCGCTCGACCCATCAGGCCCGGATGCTGCATTTCATATTGGCGGAGCAGTAAGCGCAGGACTTCATCAATCAGACCGAGTGCATACAGGTCGGCAGCCGAAACCTTCATCTGCGCAGCTATTCCACGTGTCTGCTGAAGACTCTGGAATGTCAGGCTTTCAAGACCGTAACGGTCACGTGCGTGGCGGGAAAGATGGGATTCGTACATGGGTGGCTCCGCCTCTTAATCTTCCGGTGCCTCGCGGACAATATACAGCGGCCTGCCCTTGGCCTCGTCGTACAGGCGGCCGATATATTCCCCCAGGATGCCGAGTGAAATCAGTTGCACGCCGCCGAGAAAAAGGACGGCTATCAGCGTCGAAGCCTGGCCGAAAAATGCCTGTGAGCCGGTCATCCTCAACGCGACCACTATGGGTATCGCCAGGATGCTGACACTGGCAGAGATGAAACCCAAATACGTTGCCACTTGCAGCGGAAAGTATGAGAAGCCGGTGATGGCGTTGAGCGCCAGCCGGAACATCTTCTTGAAGGGGTACTTGGTCACGCCGGAATAACGCACCCCACGCTTGTACTCCACGCCAATTTGACGAAAACCAACCCAGGCGGCCATACCGCGCAGGAAGCGGTGCCGCTCACGCATCCCCTTCATCACGTCCACAACCTTGCGGTCGAGCAGGCGGAAGTCGCCGGTATCCAGCGGGATCTTTACATCGGTGATGCGATAGATCACCCGATAGAAGAGCGAGGCGGTGACTTTTTTGAACCAGGTCTCACCCTCCCGCTCGGCGCGCACGGCGTAAACGACTTCATACCCCTCGCGCCATCGGGCGATCAGATCAGTCGTGACTTCGGGCGGATCCTGCAGGTCGGCATCTATGATGACGACCGCCTGCCCGCGGGCATAATCCAGCCCGGCCGTGACGGCGATCTGGTGACCAAAGTTGCGCGCGAAGATGATCGGGCGAACGCGCGCGTCTTGCGCGGCCAACTCGCGGATGCGGTCGGTCGAGCCATCCATGCAGCCGTCGTCCACCAGGATCAACTCCCAGGGTTCACCGGTCGAGTCCATCGTCTCGCGGACGCGGCGGTAGAGTTCGGGGATGTTATCCTGTTCGTTGAAAACGGGGGCGACGATAGAGAAGGTGATGGACATACTCCACCTATTTCCGTGCAGCTTTTCGCTTCGGGCGAACCTTCTTGCCTGTCTGCATTGATTCCAATTCTCGTACCAGCGGCGTATCGTGCCTCGGGAACGGCGGAAGTCCCAAAATGCGCGCCCGTAGATAGCGCCCAATGACGATAGCCGAGGCGATCATCGGCACAATGATCAAAGCACCCAAAACGCCGCTAAAGATGACCGCGGCGATAATGGCAACAAACACCAGGCCTTCGTTCAGGTTCACACTGCGTCCCATCACGCGCGGGCGCAGCCAGATATTCTTGAAGTTGATCAATACTACGTAAATACCGACGACGAGAACCCCAAACCAGAAGTTGGATAGAGGCAGGTAGGTTGAGCCTTCGAGCAGGGCAACAGCCAACGCAAGCAGGGTGGCTGCCAATGGGCCGATCTCAGGCACCAGGCTGAACAAGCCAGTCAGCATACCCAGGATGATCGCGCCGGGCAGTCCGATCGCCGCCCAAATAATAGTGAAAACTACACCGACGATAAACATCAAAACCAGTTGCCCACGCAGGTAGGCCGCCCAGACTCGCTTGACCTCAATGTAGACTCGGCGCACATCCAGCCGGTAAGCAGGGGGCGCGATTCTGATCATCCATTCGCGGACACGATCCCAGTCCATGAGTAGATAATAGATGGTGACAACGACGACCAGGAACCAGGCCGCGTTCCGCGAAGTACTCTCAAGGATGTGTAAAGCATTCTCTGGGAGCTTGCTGATATAGAGAGCCAGCGACTCATCCGGCTTGGGAAGAATGGATCCGAGGTCAACGCTGAAAGCGCCGATCATGACCGGCTCGGATAAAATGCCCTGCAATTGATCGAGCATATCGAGCAAATCCTGGGTCAACAATTTTAGTTCGTTGATAAATAACGGCACAATCAGCGCCGGGGCAGCAAACAAAATGCCCAAACCAATGAAATAGACCAGGTTGACTGCCAGTTTATGTCCCATGCGAACACGGCGTTTCAGAAAGTCTATCGCCGGGTTAAGGATATAAGCCACCAACCCGGCAACCACCAATGGGCCGAGTATCTCACGAATGCCCCAGAAGAATAAAATCAAGATGACCAGGACAAACGTAAGCACAAAGTAACGTGTGGATAAACTCCATTCGCGTTTCATATTGCCTTTTTTACCGCTTCCAAAGTCGGTTCGATGATCGGGGCTTCCTTCACCGCCTGCATCGCGGCACGGACATCCTTCAGCCCACTGCCGGTATTGATCACCAGGATCGGGTCCGTTGACCCGACCACAGCCTGCGCAACAGCCTTGACCAACCCGGCGTAAGAGGCGGCCCCGGCTGGTTCAGCGAAGATGCCGGCCTTGCCCAACTCAGCGATGGCGGCCAGGATGTCTTGATCGCTGACGGTGATGTACGTTCCGCCGGTTTCACGAGCGGCGCGCACGGCGCGCACGCCATCGCGTGGCAAATCCACCGAAATGCTGTCGGCCAGCGTTTTGGCTGAGATGGGAATGATCGTTTCCGTGCCAGCCTGGAATGCATTGGCTATCGCCGCGGAACCCTCGGCCTGCACGCCGATGATGCGCGGCATTTTCTCGATCCAGCCCACAGCCAGTAAATCTTTGAAACCCTTATGGATGCCGGAGATGATGTTGCCATCGCCCACAGAAACGAGAATAGAGAGTGGAGAATAGAGATTAGCCGGACTATTCTCTACTCTCGACTCTCTACTCTCTCCCCTCCACCATTCCCAGATCTCGAACGCAGCCGTTTTCTTCCCCTCGGCGGTGAAGGGATTGTAGCCGGTGTTGCGGCAGTACCAGCCAAATTCATTGGCGGCCTGGATGGATAGATCGAAAGCATCGTCGTAAGTGCCATCCACGAGCAGCACCTGCGCGCCGTAAACCAGCAATTGGGCAACTTTGGCCGGGGGAGCAGTCTTGGGTGCGAAGATAACCGCCTTTTGACCAATCGCGGCGGCCATGCCGGCCAGCGCCGCGCCGGCGTTGCCGGTGGAGGCTGTCACGACGACCTCGGCTTTGATCTGGCGCGCCCGCGCCACAACCACTGCGCTGGCGCGGTCTTTGAAGGATGCGGTTGGGTTGCGGGATTCATCTTTCAGCCAGAGATGGCGCAGGCCAAGTTTCTCGGCCAGGCGCGGCAGGGCATAGACCGGCGTCCAGCCCGCGGCGCGCAGCGGAGTCGCCTCGCCACCCGGGTCCGCGACCGGCAGCAGCGGCAGGTAACGCCAGAGCGATTCGTCGCGGCGGGAAGCAATGTCTTCCGGCTGGTATTTCTGGCGCAGGGCGTTGGTATCCAGCACCACGTCCAGATTGCCTCCGTCTTTGGGGCAGGTATAGGTCACCTGGCCGGGGAGGTATTCCGCGTTGCAGAGAGAACAGCGATAGCCAATGAATTTGTCCATATCAACAGACTCCACACCCTTTATTTTATCACCCTCCTCTTCCTCTAATTCGTTTATTCGAGCGCCTTCGCGATCTGCTCCTGATCCACCTGCAGACGGTCAACACGAATACCCACCGCGAGGAAACATCTTGCTCCTGGTTGCGCAACCATTACGTTAGCAGTTTTTTTCTGTTGATTATGGTAGCAAGAATATTCCAACAACAGACGGCAATAAAACCAGCAATGCCAGCAAGGGATGCCCACGCCGCGTCGTGTTGCGGCTGTCCCAACTAAATAGATAGACGGCCAGTCCAAACGCCAAAACGCCGCTGATAAACAAGATGATAACAGAACCCCAAGGGAAAAAAGCGGCCACTTTCCCCATCGCCAATCCATTGAAGGCGTTCATCGCCTGAGTGGCAGGGAGTAGCTGCGCGAACTTTTGGGCAACGTCAGGTAGCATGCTGTAAGGAAGCATCAGGCCACCCAACAACATGGACGGGACGAATATAAGTTGTGACCACAGCACTGTCATGCGCGAACTGGGGGAGACCACTCCGATCAGCACGCTCAACCCGGCGCAAGCAAATGACAGCGCGACAAAGATCAGGGCGTAGTTGAGCCAGTTGACCGGCAAGGGAGCATCGAACAACAAAGGCGCCGTGGCTGTGATAAGCACTGCCATGATCACCAGGTGCAGAATGGTTGTCAGAGCCGGAATGACCAGAATCGAGATGGATGGAACGCCGTTGATCTTGTAACTGCGGAAGACACCGTTTTCGCGGGCGTTGACCAGCGGATCTGGGATCCCCAACAAGGTGGCCGCCAAAATGCCAAACACGATCATGGCCGGGATGATGTCCTCGCGGAAGGGCGGGTTGATCTCGGCCATGACAAATCCCATCATCAGGTAAAAACCCAAGGGGAATAGATAGTTCATTAACAGCAATTGTTTGTTGCGGATGCCCGTCCGAAATTCAAAAGTGAAGTGGTGGATAAAAGCGTTCATTGGGCAACTCCAGCGTTGGTGATTTCAAGGAAACGATCTTCCAGGGATGGCCGCTCCACGCGCAAGTCGATCAACGTATCCCCCTGGGCCTCGATATGGGCAATAATGGCTGACACCGTAGTACCGATATCGGAGCTGAAGTAGATGCTGTACTCGTCTTTTGACGTATGCTGGCTCACAGCCGGGAAGGTGATGCCAGAGACAGATAAACTGGATGCTTGTGTCCGTACGGAAATCTTGGTCAGGCCCGCGCCGGTAGCCGTTATCTCCAATGGAGTGCCGATATTGACGATCTTACCTTGCAACAGGATAGCCACCCGATCTGACATCTGTTCCGCTTCGGCCATGTCATGCGTCGCAAGGACGATGGTGGTGCCGCCGGCTTGCAGTTCTCGCATCATGCCATGCAACTCGACGCGGGTCGCCACATCCAGTCCGGCGGTGGGTTCGTCCAGAAAGAGCACCTGGGGGTTGTGCGCTACCGCCAAAGCCAACGCCAGGCGACGTTGCTGTCCGGTAGAGAGTTCGTAGAACTGTGAATTCCGTTTCTCGGCCAGGCCCAGCCGTTCCAGCAAATCGAAGCGGGGCGCCACGTTGTGATAGGCGCAGAAGAATTTCATCGCTTCGTCTGGCGTGATGCTTTCGGGCAGCCCCGCCGATTGCAGTTGTGCGCCGATCAGGTCTCGTAGTTTCCGGGACTCGCTGGCTGGGTCTATGTCTGCCACCCGCAACGAGCCACCGTTCGGAGCGCGCAGGCCTTCCAGGCATTCCAGCGTGCTGGTCTTTCCAGCGCCATTGGGGCCGAGTAAGCCAAATATTTCGCCTTGCTTTACGTCGAAACTGATACCGTCCACGGCAACGTAATCGCCGTAGGTTTTGCGGAAGTCTTTTACTTCGATTACTGAGTTTTTCATTCGCAAGTCTTTACCTTTCTTCGCGCGCGTAGGCCGTCATCAAGGCGGCCGGCGCGCCGATGCGCCGCTTCGCTGCCTGGCCGGAGCTCACCCACAGCACCAGAATGGTGAGCAGGAATGGCAGCATGTTAAGCAGATTTGGCGAGATGCCCAGCGGCTGGAGGCGAAACTGAAGCACGCGCACGCCGCCGAACAGGTAAGCGCCAAGCAGGGCGCGGCGCGGATCCCAGATGGCGAAGATGGTCAAGGCGATGACGATCCAGCCCGCGCCGGCGGTCATGCCTTCGATCCAGGCTGGGGCGTAGGAAATCGAAAGGTACGCGCCGCCCACACCGGCCAACATGCCGCCAAACACAACGGCCATGTAACGCACGCGGACTACGTTGACGCCCAGGCTATCGGCTGCGGATGGGTTTTCGCCGACCGAGCGCAACGTCACGCCCAGGCGGGTTTTGTAAAGCACGAACCATAATATCGGCACCAGCAGGATGCCCAGATAGACCAGCACATCGAAACGGAAAAGCAGTTCACCGAGGAGCGGCAAATCGCTCAGGACGGGGATATTAATGGGCTGCAAACGGGCGGCAAGCGGCTGGCCGACAAATTTTTTACCCATCATGCTGCTGACGCCCAGCCCCAGCATGGTCAGCGCCAGGCCGGAGACCACCTGGTTGACGCGCAGGCTGACGCTGGCAAAGGCGTGAATCAGGGCCAGCAGGCCGCCGACCAGCGCCGCCGCTAGAATGCCCAGCCAGACGTTGCCGGTGGTCTGCGCGACGGCAAAGCCGGACACGGCGCCCATGATCATCATGCCTTCCACGCCCAGGTTGAGCACGCCGGAACGTTCGGCATAGACTTCACCCAGCGTGCCGTAGAGCAGCGGCGTTCCCGCCGGGATGGCGGCGCGCAAAACCGAAAGGATGAATTCCAACATATCAAAACTCCAGTCGAATCCGATAACGGGTGAACAGTTCACCTGCGATGACGAAGAGCAGGATGACGCCGTTGAAGACATGGACGGTCGCCGCCGGCAGGTTAAGGGCAATCTGGATGGCATCGCCGCCCACCAGCAGTCCGCCGAGCAGGAAGGCGGTCAGGATGGCCGCCAGTGGATTAAGACGCGCCAGCCAGGCGACGATAATTGCAGTAAAGCCGTAACCGGGCGAAATGCCCTCCGGCGGACGCATACGAAAGTGAATACCGGCCACCTCCCCCACTCCGGCCAGGCCGGCCAGGCCGCCGCTAATCAACATGACCAGCAGGGCGATTTTCTGGTAATTCATTCCGGCATAGCGCGCCGCATCCGGGTTCTCGCCTGTGACGCGGATTTCGTAACCCAATTTGGTGCGCGCGACCAGCAGGTAGATCAGCACCGCCAGCAGGAGGGCCAGGATCAGGGTCGGGTAGTGAATGCGCGAATCAATAAGACGCGGCAACTGCGCGGCCGCAGAAAATTCATCTGTAATCGGAAACCCGCGCGTATCCGTGCCTCGCCAGGGGCCGTAAACCAGGTATTTGACGGCATCGCTGGCAACGTAAACCAACATCAGGCTGGTCAGCACCTCGTCCACGCGGAAGCGCGCTTTGAGAATGGCAGGAATAGCAGCCCATAGCGCGCCGCCGAGAAAGCCGCCGAGGAACATGACCGGCAGCAGGATGTAAGCTGGCCACTCTGAGAATTCGAGCGCCAAACCGGAGGCGACAATCGCACCCATGAACAACTGCCCTTCCGCGCCAATGTTGTACATGCGCCCTTTGAAGGCCAGCGTCAGCCCAACCCCGGCCAGCATGAGCGGGATGGATTTGGTCACCGTTTCTTTAAGGCCATAAACACTGCCGAACCCGCCGCGAAAGATGCGTTGAAAAGCAATCAGGGGATTTACGCCGAGCGCATAGAAGATGACGGCAATGGTCAGCATGGCAAGCAGCAGCGAGACGACCAGCGCCGCCACCTGCAGCCACTGCGGAGAGGACAGGCGTCGTTCGAAGCGGAGGCGGGGGATTTTCATGCGGGTTCTCCTGCCAAGTAGGCGCTGCCCTGAGCCTGTCGAAGGGTGCTGCGCACGGGCAGGCGCAGGGCGCCGGCCATCATCAGGCTGATCTGTTCCAGATTGGCGTCTTTGGCCGGGAACAGGCCCATGATTTGCCCCTCGAAGATAACCGCCACGCGGTCGCTGAGCGAAAGGGTTTCCTCCAGGTCTTCCGAAATGAGCAGCACGGCTGTGCCGCGCTCGCGCTCGGCCAGCAGCAATTGCCAGATGGTCTCGGTGGCGCCCACGTCCAGGCCGCTGGTGGGATGCGCGGCGATGAGCAGCGCGGGCTGGCAGGCAATCTCCCGCGCCAGTAAAGCCCGTTGAATATTCCCGCCGGAAAGCATTTTAATCGGCGTGCGCCGGTCTGGGGTCATGATGGCATAATCTTTAATAAGGCCGTCGGCATACGCGGCAATGGCCGCGCGGTCAAGGAACAACCCGCGCCCGATGGGAGGCTGCAGGTAATTTTTCAGGATCAGGTTATCGGCAATGCTCATGCCGGGGATGAGCGCCGTCCAGCGTTCGCCGGGGACGCAACAGACGCCGCGCTCGATACGGGCGCGCGGCGGGACGTGGGTAATATCCTGGCCGTTGACGGCAATGCGCCCGCCGGTCGCGTCCCGCAATCCGGTGATGGCCTCGACCAGTTCGCGCTGGCCGTTGCCGGCCACGCCGGCAATGCCGAGAATTTCTCCGGCGTGAACCTCCAATGAAAGATCAACAACGGCAGTCATGCCTTTGTCGTTCAGGGCGGACAGTTTATCAATCTCGAGAACCACCGGCCCGGTATCAACCTGTTTTTTATCCAGGTGGAAAAGCACCTCACGCCCAACCATCAACTGGGCCAGTTTGCTTTCCCCGGTCGCGGCCGTTTCCAGCGTGGCGATGACTTTGCCCTGGCGTAGCACGGTCACGCGGTCGCTGGCCTCTATGACTTCTTCCAGTTTGTGGGTGATAAAGACAACTGTGTGTCCCTCGGCGGTCATCCGCCGCAAGGTGTTCAGCAGGTCTTTGGTTTCACCGGGTGTGAGCATGGAGGTCGGCTCATCCAGGATGAGAATTTTCGCGCCGCGATAGAGCGCCTTGAGTATTTCCACGCGCTGCTGTTCGCCAGCCGAGAGTTGCCAGATGCGTGCATCGGGATCCACTTTCATCCCGTATTTTTCGGTCAGTTCGAGAATGCGTTTTCGCGCCGCTCGTTCGGGAAAGAAAAAACTCTCCTTCAAACCCAGGATGACGTTTTCGGTCACGCTGTGGGTTTGCACCAGCCGGAATTGCTGGTGAATCATGCCGATTCCCAGCCGGATGGCATCCTGAGGTGAATGAATGGCCGCGCGCTGGCCGTCCACCCAGATCTCACCTTCATCCGGGTGATAGATGCCGTACAGAACATTCATCAGGGTGGTTTTACCCGCCCCGTTTTCTCCGAGCAAGGCATGGATCTCCCCCTTGCGGACTTCCAGATTAGCCCCGTCATTTGCAACCACACCGGGGAAGCGTTTGATAATCCCGCGCATGATAATGGTAGCTGTTTCTACTGTGTCTTGCGGAGCAGCTACCATAATGGCTGACTGGTCATCTGGCATATCCTGCCTCCATAATCAATGATCTTCGTTGGGTGGCAATTGCGCTGCCGCAGATATAAAAGTTCAATAATCGGGCGGGGGACACACTGTGCCCCCCGCCCATTTGAACATGGAATCAGGTTTAAGGCTTGGCGCTGCCAATCACGCCTTCGACGAACCAGTCAATAGTGTTTAGTTCGAAGTAAGACAGACGCTGTCCAGCCTGCACCTTCAGGGCGCCGCTCTGGTCGTTGATCGGGCCGCTGAATGGCTCGAACAGCACGGCCGGGTCCTTCATCTGCTCGATGCGCTTGGAGACCAGGTCATAGATGCTGATCTCGCCCAGCAGCGGGTCGGTGATCTTGGCGGCCTTGAGGGCATCCGCGAATGCAGGATTGAACGGCACGCCAAATTCGCCGCCCAGTTCCACGCTGCTCGGCGCGCCCAACTGCCAGCCGCCGCTCAACAGGCCCCAGTAGTCCACATTCTCGAGATTCTCGGTGGTGTAAATGCCCAGGTAAATCTTGGTGAGAATGTCCTCGTAGATCAAACCCCAGTTGACCAGCTGGCCGCTGATCAGCGAGTTCGGACCGAACTGCGCCATCGGGCTGTAGTGGCCGAAGGTGTAAACCGGCTGGCCCTTGGCGGTGTATTCCTCGCCCACCTGGACCACGGTTGCCGTATCTTCGGTGAAGGCCAGCACATCCACGCCGGTGGCGATCAGGGCTTCAGCCGATTCGCGGGCCTTGGCCGGATCGTACCAGGCGAAGATCCAGCGCACCTCGACGGTGGCATCCGGATTGGCTGCGCGAACGCCAAGGGTGAAGGCATTGATGTGGCGCACCACTTCAGGTATCGGGACTGCAGCCACGTAGCCAATCTTGCCGGTCTTGGTCAACGCGCCGGCCATCAAGCCGTTCAGATAGTAGAGTTGATAGAAATCGGCCATCAGGGTGCCCATGTTGGGGGCGCGCTTGTAGCCGGAAACGTGGAAGAAGTAGTTATCCGGGTACTTCTGGGCTGCGGCCAGCGTGGCATCCATGAAGCCGAAGGAAGTGGTAAAGACCACGTTGCATTTTTCTTCCACGACGAAACGGTCAATGAAGCGGTCAGAGTCCGCTTCGGGCACCGACTCGGCGTAGGCGGTTTCCAGCCATTCGTACTTATCGTCCACGTAGCGGCGGCCAACATCATGGGCATTGGTCCAGCCGATGTCGCCAATCGGGCCGACGTAGATGTAGCAGGCCTTGAGTTTGGCCTCTTCCGCCGCGGGTGGCGCGACAGGGGGTTGTCCCGCCGCGGGTGGAGCGACGGGGGGTTGTGTGACAGTGGGCTTTGGGGCGCAGGCTGTTACCAACAGGATGGCAGCCAAAGCCAGCAAGATAAAGCGAAAAACTATGTTACGCATGGGATTCTCCTCCTAAAAGAGAAATGGGTGAAAGGGTTGAATTGGCAAAACACGAAGCACATCCGAGAACCTGTCTACGCCTCACCTCCTTTCCTAAATCGACTCTTCCGCTTTCGGCGGGAAATGATAAAAAGATTTTATCACAACTTTTTCGTCATGCTGTGTGGCAAAGATAATCAAAATGTCACTTTGCCGTCCGATAAAATGTCCCGCAGGCTGTCCTCTGATAGCCAGAATCGGCTCGAATTCAGCCTGCGGGACGTTGTCACTCACGGCACGATCCAGGTACCGGTTTCGCCTTTGAGGGCGCGCCCGATATTCTCCGGGTTGGTAATGAGCGCTTTGGCGCCGGGATTAGTTTCCAGGAACCAGATGATGGCCTGGATCTTGGGCGCCATCGAGCCTTTGGCGAAATGTGCGCCTTCGGCAAGATACTGCCTGGCCTCGGCCAGGGTCATCTTATCCAGCCACTGCTGGTTCGGCTTGCCGAAATTGATGGCAACTTTCTCGACGGCGGTCGAAATGATGAACAATTCCGCGCCGATCTCCTGCGCCAGCAGGCTGGAGGCGAAGTCTTTATCAATGACTGCCGCCACGCCCTTGTACTCGTGGTCGCTCACGTCAATGACCGGGATGCCGCCGCCGCCCACGGTGATGACGGTCATACCGGCGTCGAGCAGCGCCTTGACCGCTTCCAGTTCGACCACTTCCTTCGGCAGCGGGGAAGCGACCACGCGCCGCCAGCCGCGCCCGGCGTCTTCGATCACGTCCCAGGCCATGTCGTTCTTGCGGCGCATGGCCTCGGTCTCGTCCATGAAACTGCCAATCGGCTTGGACGGGTTCTCGAAGGCCGCATCATTTTTGTCAACCAGCACCTGCGTGACCACGGTTGCCACCGGCTTTTTGATGCCGCGCCGGTGGAGTTCGTTTTGCAGCGTCTGCTGGAGGGCGTAGCCGATGGCGCCCTGGCTATCCGCTCCGCAGACATCCAACGGCACCTCGTGCATGCCTTCCACTTTGGCGGCGATTTCCGAGCGGCGCAGGATAAATCCGACCTGCGGCCCGTTGCCGTGACCGATAGCCACATCCCAGCCAGCCTCGATCATATCCGCGATGTGGAAGGTGGTCTCTTTGGCGGCCTGGTACTGGTCTTCGACGGTCTTGTGTTTTTCGTCCTTGATTAGTGAGTTTCCACCAATTGCTACAACTGCAAGTTTGCGAGTTTTTTCGGACATGAATGACTCCTGTAGATTAGTAGAACAGTAGATTAGTAAATTAGTGGGTCATGGAACTGGGGGAACTATATCAGCAGATTCACTACCTTCAGTAAAAGAAGTGTCATATAGAGCATGTTCCTCGTGAATGGCGCGATTGCCGTATTCCTGACTGCCTTGTTGCTGAACACGAACATAGCGAATGTAGCCGTTGAGCGTTCTCAAAGCGTTGTAACACAGGTCACGTTGGCCGGGCAACTCGCCCTGCGCATAGTGCGCTTCGTCGCACAGGATAAATGCGCTCAAGGTTTCGCTCAAGGAACCACGCGCATAGTAATAGAATCGCAGGCTGTCCAAGTAGTGATACCTGCCATATCCTTCAGCGATATTAAGAACAATACTCGTCGCAGCACGACGCATCTGTTGAGCCAGATTGTACTTTTCTTCGGGAGGCAGACTCTTGGCGACGCGGTAAGCCTCTTTGAACACCTGAAGCGCCAGTTTGTAGCAATCCAAGTCCTCAAAGCCTCGTTGCTCTTTTTCAGTCACCGTCTGCCTCCATGATTTTACTAATCCCTAATTTACTAATCCCTAATTTACTAATTTACTAACGCATCGTCAACGCCATCACGGCCTTCTGCGCGTGCATGCGGTTCTCGGCCTCATCGTAGACCACCGACTGCGACCCGTCCATCACGCCGTCGGTCACTTCGATGCTGCGGTCGGCAGGCAGCGGGTGCATGTAGATGGCATCCGGTTTGGCGAGGGCCATCTTCTTCTCGTCGGTGATCCAGTGGGAATACTTCTTGATGATCTTGGCGCCCTCTTCCGGGTCCGGGGTGTGCACCATGGCGCCCCAGGATTTGGCGTAGATGATATCCGCATCCTTGAAGGCAGCTTCCATGTCATCCACCACCTCGAAGCCCGCGCCGAATTTGCGCGCCTGCTCTTTGGCCTGTTCCATGATGTCGGGCATCAGTTTGAACTCCGGCGGGTGCGCCAGGACAACATCCATGCCGAAGCGCGGCATTTGCAGGATGAGCGACTGCGGCACCGACATCGGCTTCTGGTACGAGGCCGCGTAGGCCCACGAGACGACCATCTTCTTGCGGCGCAAGTCGCGGCCTTTCTTCTCGACGATGGTCATCAGGTCGGCCAGGCACTGGAAGGGGTGGTAGATGTCGCACTGCATGTTCAGCACCGGGACGCGCGAGGCTTTGGCGACGGCGTTCAAGTAGCCATTGCCGATGCCCCAGTCCACGTGACGGATGGCGATGCCGTCGAAGTAACGCCCGAAGATCTCGCCGATTTCCTTAGGCGTGTCGCCGTGGGCGATCTGGGTGGTCTTGCTCTCGATGAACGCCGCGTGACCGCCAAGTTGGGCCATGCCGGCCTCGAACGAGCCGCGCGTCCGCGTGGACGAGAAGAAGAACAGCATCGCCAGCACCTTGTCGCGCAGGTAGGGATGCGGTTCGTTCAGGGCGCGCTTGCGCTTGAGATCAAAGGCCACGTCGAGGACGGTTTCGACTTCTTCTTTCGTAAAGTCCAGGTCGCCGATCAAATCTCGGTTGCGTAAATCAGTTTGCATAGGATTAGTCTCCTTGTCTTCTTGTCTTCTTGTCTTCTTGTCGGCTAGTGTTTGCTGAGGTAGGTGATTAAGCCGTTGATGAGTTTTTTAGCATCTACGGCAATGTCATATGCTTTCTTAAGTTCATCCGAGGTAATATAGCCTGCATCCAAAGCGAGATATAACTCAGATTGGACTTCTCCGGCAGACCGGCGCGCCATTTTGAGAAAACGGACAAACTCAGGGTCATAACCGGCTTCAAACCCTTCTGCGATGTTGTGCATCACAGAGCCAGCGGCGCGTTGAATCTGATCGCGCAAGCCAAAGTCACGCGAGAATTTCTCTTTGCGCGTCAACGCATAGATAATTCCGGCCAGCTCGCGGGCTTTTTTCCAGGACTCAAGGTCTTCGAAGTTTTTTATCGTAGTCATATAGTCATATGGTCCTTTTGGTCTTCTAGTCTTCTGGTCTTCTGGTCTTCTGGTCTCTTGGTCAACCATGAAAGGTAGGACTAGCAGACAAGCAGACAAGCAGACAAGCAGACAAGCAGACAAGCAGACAAGCAGACTAAATGGTTTCGTACAGTTGGTTGAAGCGCGTCATAATTTCGGGGTTTTCGAGGGCTTCGGCAAATTGAGAAAGCCAATGCCGGATGTATTTCACATCCAGTTTACCGCGCTGACGGATCAAAACACCTTCAATGTCTATCCAATCCTGGCTGCGGTTTGAGATCGCCTTGTGGATGATCAAATCCTCGGCAGTACAAATCGGTAAAGGAACGCCGTCAATTTCGATTATTTCAGCGCGTTGGATTGCAAATTCTTCGTAAGGGAATACCGCCACCAACATATCCACTACCATTTCCGGTTCCACTTCCACAGAGACAATCAATGCGCTCTCAGCTTTGCCCAACCATGGTCTGCGATGCGGTACGAAACGGGATTCCGCAAGAGCGCGGAATTCCGAGATCGTTTTATCCTTGATCAGCACTTTTAAGTCGGCGTCTTCTGTAGCCCGCGGGCGTCCTCTTTCCGCATTGGCGATCCCGCCGATGACGGCAAATGAGATATCGTTCTCATCCAAGAAAGCAATGATTTTTTTGAGCACGCTAATTTGGAAAATCATAGCCCAGCCGTTTGGCAGCCTTTCTCATTCGCTCTTCCAGATCAAGGTAATGTCTGCGCCGTTCATCTGCAAATACCTGACCGGCATCCGGTGAAAGCCGGCTTAGGAATTCACACAAGCGAAAATACCGCAATGCGCCCGATCCTTTTGGGATCCGAGGTAATTCCTGCTTTAGCATTTCGCGCTCGGCCTCGTTATCCGCGCGGCACGCCGCAGCCCATTCCTTGATCGTCATTTCAGGCATAGGTAGTCGCCAGTCTGATAGTCGCCAGTCTAATAGTCGTCAGTCTGATAGTAGTTAGTGGCATCGCCAGTGGAAAGAAAATCGGCGGGAAGTTCGACGTCGTGGTGATTATCGAGGATGTAGTCGGCTTGGGACTCGCTGATGCGGCGTTCGGCATTTTTCCCGTTCTTGCGCAGATAGGCGATCAGGCCATTGATCAATCGCTTGACTTCATCGGCCTGATTATAAGCCTGTTTCAGTTCGGCTTCTGTGATGTACTTACGATCCAGAGCCAGATATAACTCGGACTGTATTTCACTGGCAGAACGTCTCGCCATCTTCAAGAAGCGAACGAACTCAGGGTCCGTGCCCGCATCGCTGCCTTCGGCGATATTGTGCATCACCGATCCAGCCGCATCAAGGATTTGGTCGCGCAACCTGAAATCCCGAGAAAATTCGGGATACCGAGTCAGGCTATGGATGATATTCGCCAGTTTGCGCGCTTTCTGTCAGCAAATCAAATCCTCGAACCGCCTGACCTTCGTCATTCCTTCTTCCTTTCAAGTTTTGTAGCCGCTAGTCTGATAGTCTCATAGTCATCAATCTGATAGTCTCATAGACTATGAGACTATCAGACTCCAGACTATCAGACTCTTATTCCATCGCTCCCAACACCAGCGCCAGCAGCGCCATGCGCATCACAACACCATTGAAAGCCTCCTGCCAATAGCGCGACCAGCGGGTGATGTCCACATCGGTCGGCACCTCGTCCATGCGCGGCAGCGAGTGCAGCAGGATGGCGTCCGATTTGGCCTTCTTCTCTAGCAGTTCACGCGTGATCTTGTAGTTTTCGGGGGTAAGACCCACGTCTTTACCGGCGCGCTCGTCACGCGACTTGGTGTAATCGGGTTGGACAACCGGCTCGACCAAAATGACATCTGCATCAGCAATCGCCTGCTCGACGTGCTCGGCTTCCTTGAAGTCCACGCTGAATTGCTTGAGTTCAGCCTTGAATTCCTCAGTCAGCGACATATCCGGCGGGGAGACGAAGGTAATTGGGCAGTCGAACTGGCTGAGGGCATAGCCGAGCGAGTGCATCGTGCGCATGCGCATATCACCGACTGCCAGCCAGGTCAGGCCGTCAATGGTGCCCTTTTCCTTTAGCACTGTATAAAGGTCGGTCAGGATCTGGGTGGGGTGCTCGCCCCAGCCGTCGCCGCCGTTGATGATCGGCACAGAAGCCCACTTGGCCGCCTCGTGCGGCGCGCCCTGCTGGAAGTGGCGCATGACGATCACATCGCCGTAGAATTCCAGCATCTTGACCGTATCCTTGATGGATTCCTGATAGAAGTCTCCCGCGCGCGTCATTTTGGCATCCGCGAAACCGGTCACGTGACCGCCCAGGCGGTGCATGGCGGCTTCGTGCGCCAAACGCGTGCGGGTGGACGGCTGATAGAAGGCCGTCACCAAGGTCTTCTCTGCGAGCATATCATCGTTACGACGGCTTACTGCAATTGGTTCCAGTTCCGCCGCCACGTCGAAGACGTGGAAAAATTCTTGTCGTTCAAATTCCTTGAGGGACAGGATGTCCCGACCAGCAAAACTACGCATTTTAAAAACCTCCAGGATTAGAGAATCGAGATTCGTAAAACGTAAAACGTGATGCGTAATTACGTTTTTCGCTTTACGTTTTACGTGTTACCCACCCGCCGCACCACATGGAAGCGGAAATAACCGGGCAGGAAATAACTGATCGAATAATCCACCACGCGACCCGAGGTCGAATATAAAAGGGCGACGAAGTGGATAAGGACGTCATCGCGCTGGATTTGCAGCGCACGCGCCACCTCCGAGGAAGCGCCGACTGCCTTGATATCCGTCCGGGACTGGGCCAGACTTGGAGAACCGCGGCGCAGCAAGAGGTCCAGCACCGAACCGGTGAATTTGTCATCCAATTCAGCGGCGGAAAGAACGTCTTCAGGCAGAACATCCTCCAGACAGGCAATCGGACGTGTGTCGGTGTAAATCACGCGCGAAACACTCGTCAGGGCCGTGCCGAGCGGCACGCCCAAAGCTTGAGCATGATCTTCGCTCGCGGAAATTCTCTTCACCTGCAATTCTTTCACCGAGACGGCTAATCCTATGCGCCGGGCTGACGTCTCGATGCTCTCCAGAACCTCGAGGCCGCTATTGATGACCGGCACCTGGCCGACGACAAACGTCCCGACGCCCTGACGACGGCGGATCAACCCCTGCCCTTCGAACGAGCGCATGGCCTCCCGTAAAGTTGCCCGTGAGACTCCCATGCGTTGAGCCAGTAGAGGCTCGGTCGGCAATTTGCTCTCAGGCGGCAAGGAGGCGATCAACCCAGCCAAGTCAGACTGCAAGCGGCGAAAAGGATGGTGTGTCATTTACCCTGACTTTCTAGGCTGCCGGGCCCTGCACCACTGGCAGGAATTCGAAGCGGGTCACGTCCACCAGACCCTTATCCGAGATGCGCAACTCTGGAATAACGACCAGCGCCAGCAGGCTCAGGGTCATGTTGGGATTGTTGAGCTTACAACCGCAGGCACGGAAGCCATCCAGTATTGAAATCGCTTTCTTAGCCACCTTTTCTGCACGCTCAGTGGACATCAGTCCGGCGATGTTCAACTCGACCAGGCCGATGACCTGGCCCTGCTTCACCACCACCTGTCCGCCGCCAACCTCGGCCAGCTTGTTGACCGCCAGGGCCATATCCGCCTCGTCTGTACCGACCACGATCATATTGTGGCTGTCATGCGCGACAGTGGAGGCTACGGCGCACGGCTGAGTGAAGCCAAATCCCTGCACCAGCCCAACTTGCAGGCCGCCGTTGCCGCGATGACGTTCGACGAGGGCAATTTTTGCCAGATCAACTGCCGTGTTCACGTGGACTTGAGCCTCATTAACCGGACGGATCATCTGCAAATGCCTGGTCGGCGCCTGGTTCTCGATTACGCCGATGACGTTGACGTTTACTTTCGAGGCCTTGGCTGAACTCCCGTCTACGCGCACTTTGAAATCGTCTGCCGTCAACGGCTGCTTCAGGTGGACGGACTGGACGACCCAACCGGGAAATGTCGCTTTGGGCAGCTCGATGCGCAGCCTGCCCTTCTCTGCCACCACCTGGCCTCTCGCAATGACCAGTTCGGCGCGAAAATCGTTCAAGTCGTCCACCAGTAAAATGTCCGCCCAGCGGCCGGGCGCAATCAGGCCGATATCGCGGCTTAAGCCAAAATGTTCGGCAGTATTGATGGTCGCCATTTGAATGGCGGTCATTGGCGGTAAGCCCTGGGAGATGGCATGGCGAACCACCCTGTCCATGTGACCATCCTGTACCAATGTGGCGGCGTGCGAGTCATCGGTGCAGAGGATGAAGCGGCGCGAATCGAGACCCATCTTTGTCAGCGCGGCGACCTGGGCGGCCACGTCCTGCCAGGCCGAGCCATAACGCAGCATGGCCTTCATCCCCTGACGCACGCGGGCGATGGCATCCTCCAGTGTTGTGCCTTCATGGTCATCTTCCGCGCTGCCCGCTGCGTAGCCATGAAACGGCAGTCCCAGGTCGGGCGAGGGGTAATGTCCGCCGATGACCTTGCCGGCGCGGCGCGTGGTCTCCATTTCGGCCAGCATTTTCTCGTCGCCGCGCGTCACGCCGGGGTAATTCATCATCTCACCCAGGCCAATGATGCCGGGCCAGCTCATCGCCTCAGCGATCTCTGCGGGGCTGATCTCCGCGCCGGATGACTCAAATCCGGGCGCGGACGGGACGCAGGAGGGCATCTGCACCCAAACGTGGATCGGCTGTTTGGCCGCCTCGTCCACCATCAACTTGACGCCTTTCAACCCGAAGACATTGGCAATCTCGTGCGGGTCAACGAACATGCCGGTCGTCCCGTGCGGGATGACGGCGCGGACGAACTCGGTGACGGTCAACATGCCCGATTCGACGTGCATGTGCCCATCCAGCAGGCCGGGGACGAGGTACCTGTCGCCCGCGTCCACGACAATCGTATCTTTACGAATGGTGTGCGAGGCATCCGGGCCGACGTAGGCGATGTGACCATCTTTGATGGCAATGTCGGTATCCGGCACGATTTCGCCCGACTGGACGCAGACCCACTGTCCGTTGCGGATGACCAGGTCGGCGGGGACGCGACCCATGGCAACATCAATGAGGGCTTTGGTGAGGGAGGAGGGCATGGTATCTCCGGGGAGGGTCAAAGGCCGAAGGTCAAAGGTCAAAGGTCAAAAAATTGCTTTTTGCCAGCGCCTGGCTCTCACGGGTGAAGTAGCGCTTGATTTCTTTCCACGATGCAGGTTTCAGCATCGGCGGCATGATATCGTCATCGGCCTCTTCGAAGTAACCGAGTGAAAGAATCAGATGAGTTTGATTGATATCAAGGCCTGAAAATTTAGCGCGATGGTACTCGATGGCTTTTTGAGGAGCGATGCCAGCCTCGCGCGCCATAAAATACAGGTCAATGAAATCACGTTTGGTGTTCCGCTGGGCGATTGCTTCGATTTTCATCGCAGCCAGGTCTGGCAGCCGGAGGATGCGCGTACCCAAGGCGATGAGCGGTTGCTCCATGAGTTGATAGCGATACCAAAAGAAACTGATGCGCAGATCCTCCAATGCGCCCAGGAGAGTGTCTTCCGACAGGCGTTCACGGCGATAGACTCCCAGTTCTTGCAAACGAGCGTCAAGAACGGCCACCTCGAAGTGCTCGGGACAATAGAAATCCAGATCAATCGAGAGGCGATGTCCCAAATGCAAGGCCACGGCTGTGCCGCCTCCCAAATAGAAAGGCGTGCTGAGGCCTTTTTCGGCTAATAGGGCCAGATAGCGCCGCGTTGTTCCTGGTAAGACCTCTTCAAACATGGCACATCCTGTCGAGACACGTCTAGGAAATTCGCCCAAAACACTGCCCGCCGCCGCGAAAACCTGCGCGAATGTTTGAGCGTTTCGATGATCTCCTCGCGGCTGAAATGGGCAAACAGCCAGCGCAGCTCAGGGAAATCGCCGTATTCCAGCAGCCGCTCGATGACGTAGCGCGGATGCGCGGTGACATCCAGCTCGGCCGGGTTGATATCCCAGAAGTATTTGTAGGCGGATGCGGGAAGGTGGGTGTCCATAATAGGGTTATGCGTCACGCGCCCGGACTTCGGCCTGCGCGCGGGCAACGAGTTGATTCCACAATTCGAGTGTTTCCGGCCCAAGGCGGGTTGCCTCGGCTGAAATGGTATCCAAATCAATAAGGTAGTCACTGTAGCCACTGAGAAAAAAGACCAGCATGGCGTGAATATCATTGGGATGCTTGTTCGACCTGCCTTCTTCCCATGCTTTCAATTTGCCGATGATAATGTCGGTCGGTTGGGCAACCCAGGCTTCGAAGGTTTCACCTGAGCCAACCGTGAATTTTCGCCGGATGCGGCGTTCAAATGCGATTCGATATTCAGGCTCTCGTTTCAGCGGCACCAAATCGGCTTTTACGCCTTCGCCCGTATCAATGATGTTGAACATGATTCCCATCGCAACAGAATTTCGCATCATTTCCGGGTCGGCATAATAACGCGGAAGAGGAAATGCTTGCGACAAGGCATCAAAATCTTGCTCATGTAAATCCACAAGTATGTCAATGTCATACGTCACCCGGCTGATTCCAAAGGGATAGCCGCCAAAAGCGCCCACAATCATATAGGGCGCGCCGATTTCATCCAGGGCATTGACAACACGAACGTAAAATGAGAATGCGGTCACTTTGCTTCCATCCGAACTGGCGTCAGATACGCCAGGACTTTCATATTGATTTCGGAAAGCGTCTGGCCAGGAAACCGCTTCAAGAACGTACCGCGCAAGCCCGCCATGGAAAACTCTTGCGCCTGTAAAGCAGGAATAATCCTTTTTTCAGGCGGCAGCGCGGCCAGCAACTTGACCTGCACCCAATCAACCGGGCCAAGTCCGCGCACGATTTCTGCAATCTCTTCTTTGGTCAAAGGGCGTTTCTCATCCATTTGAAAACCTTTAAATCACTTTCGATCCTTCCACAGCGCAACCACCGCGCCGATTTGAAACAGCGGCAGCAGGATTGCCAGCGAACAAAGCGACTGATACCTGCTTCGGACATTTTATCCTTCGAGCAGGCGTTTCGCGGCTTGGTTGTGTTTCTCTACCAACTTCCCAATTTCCAAATTTACCAAGTTACCATCTTTGACCACGAACTTCCCGCCGACGATAGTATAGTCCACTTTCACCGGCTGGCAGAAGATGACAGCGGCGAGCGGATCGTGCAGCGCGCCGGCGTAATCGAGGCGGTTGAGGTTGACGGCGAAGAAGTCGGCGCATTTGCCGGGTTCGAGGCTGCCAATATCTGTTCTTCCTAACACCGCAGCCCCGCCGCGCGTTGCAAGATAAAGCGCTTCACGCGCGGTCATCAATTTGCGGGTCGGGTCATTCGAAAGAGAAAATCCCGTGATCCCCTCGCGCAGGCGTGATAACAGCATTGCCTGCCGCGCCTCGGCCAGCATGTGCGAGCCATCGTTGGATGCGGATCCGTCCACGCCGAGGCCGACCTTCACGCCTGCGGCCCTGTATTCCCGAATGGGCGCGATGCCGGAGGCCAGGCGCATGTTGGAGGTGGGACAGTGCGCCACGCCGCAGCCATGTTTGGCAAAGGTTTTTATTTCATCGTTATTCACATACACCGCGTGGGCAAACCAGATATCCTCGCCCACCCAGTCCACGGACTGCATGTACGGGACCGGGCGGTGGCCGAACTTTTGCAGGCAGAAGGCTTGCTCGTCCTCGGTCTCGGCCAGGTGGGTGTGCAGATGGACACCATACTCCCGCGCCAGCGCAGCGGATTGCTTCATCAATTCGCCGGTCACCGAGAAGGGCGAGCACGGCGCAAGGACAATCTGCGCCATCGCGCCGGGCTTCGGGTCATGATATTGCTGGATGAGCCGCTGGCTGTCCTTGAGAATATTTTCTTCCGAGTCCACCACCGAATCAGGCGGCAGTCCGCCTTTGGATTCGCCCAGCGACATCGAGCCGCGTGAGGCCTGGATGCGGAGGCCGATCTCTTTCGCCGCGGCAATCTCGTCATCGAGTTTTGAGCCGTTCGGAAAGAGGTACAGATGATCGGAAGCAGTGGTACAGCCGGAGAGGGCCAGTTCAGCCAGCGCGGTCTGCGCTGAGACGAAGATATCTTCCGGAGTCAGCCGCGCCCAGATGGGATAGAGCGTCTTGAGCCAGTTGAACAAATTGGCATCCTGCGCGGCCGGGACGGCGCGGGTCAGCGTTTGGTAGAAATGGTGATGCGTGTTGACCAGCCCCGGCAGCACGATGTGACCGGAGAGGTCGAGGATTTCGTCGGCGGTCTGCGGCAGTTCGCTCGTCGCGCCGACCTGCTCGATAAAGCCATCCCGAATATAAAGACCACTCGCGCGAATCTCCCGCTGGTGGTCATCCATCGTGACTAGAAGTGATGCGTTTTTGACGAGGAGGGTGAGCATGGTCTTATAGTCTGATAGTCTGATAGTCTGATAGTCGAGCAGTCTGACTATTTGACCATCAGACTATGTGACTATCAAACCAAAGAAGGTTGTCTGACAACTTTATCCATAGTTTAGCAAAAAAGGGGGAGGATGTCAATTGTCTGACAAATAATTTCCAACCGCCCCTTGACAGTCCCCCCGCTATCGAGTATCTTATTGTCCTATTCATCAATCATTTCAGCAGTCGCTGTTGCAGTACCGCTTGAGCCTCCGCTCGATCCCCCCTGAAACCCGCTTGACTTCTGAAGAACAGGAACCATTGTGAACTTCAACCAGTTCAATCTGGATTCCCGCCTGTTGGCAGGATTGGCAGAACACGAAGAACTTGTCAAACGACTGGAACTCATCTGGGCTGACGGAGGTTATCGCGGAACTCTGATTGCCTGGGTGGAAGAAGTCTTTGGTTGGAAGTTGGAAATCGTCGAAAAGCAAGAAGGTCAGATTGGATTTCAGATCCTACCGAAACGCTGGGTTGTGGAACGCACTTTGGATGGTTGGTTCGCCAGCGTCGCCTGGCAAGAGATTATGAACGTTTGCCGGAAACAAGTGAGGCTTTCGTCTACATCGCCATGATCCGTTTGATGCTCCGTAGATTGGCTGCCTCATGACTTTTCAGACACTCTCTGAAGTCACCAACCGTGTATGTTACGGAAACGTGACCTTTGTCATATAGTCTAGACCATTGTTTTCCTGTATACTCATAGAAACAAAACATGCAAGAGGGGGACACCCCTGTGAAAAAGAAACCCTGGAAACCATCCCAATTCATCTGGAAAGCAGTCATTCTTCTCGGCCTGCTATTCCTGGCGCTTGGGGTCGCCTGGCCTGTTCTGGCGGATTACCTTG
>JASEHI010000109.1 GCA_030018695.1 Anaerolineales bacterium | reverse complement strand
CATCAACAAAAGCCCTCGCAGATACGTCCAGCCGTGCCCAGCCCCATCACGAGTCTTGGTCTTGAAGTTGCTGCGAAACCGTTCCCAGAAACGCTGCAAACGGTTCCCCAAATCGGCAATCGCTTCCGCCGGAAGTCCCCAACGGTTGGGATCACCCATATCTCTCGTCGTTTCGTTGTTCATCGGTATCACCATCCTTTCACAAAAATCGGGATGAATGATAACCGATACCACAAAGTCTAGAACAGTCGAGCTAATCTAACATTGTCGAGGTAGATATTCGTTTTCATAGGCTTTAGACACAGAGACCGCCGTGAGGCGGTCTCGCACCGGGTTCGCCGAAGCTACTACCGGGGGGCACACCTCTATTATCGTCAAGAAGGGCCAGGTTGTCAAGTAAAATTATATCATTTACTCTCCCCCCCATACAAAAATTGACATCTCCGGTCAACTAAAGTAAACTATCTGCATGGATATTGACCTCGAACTCTACCGCCGCGAAGTGCACATCTCCTCCCAGCCGCTGGTGCGGCTTTCGGCAATTGATATCTCACCCGATCACCCCCAACGGACGCTGGTCTTCCTGCATGGTTTTGGGGGACGGGCAAACCAGTGGGTCTATCAATTGCAACAGTTCTCGCTTGAGAACCGCGTTATCGCCCTCGATCTGCGCGGACACGGACAGTCCGATAAGCCGCCGAGCAAATACAACATGGCGCAGATCCTCGACGACCTGCGCGTGGCGCTCAACGTGTTGGGGGTAAACCCTCAAACTACGGGGGCAAGCGACAAGATCGTGCTGCTGGGGCATTCCTTCGGCGGATCGGTGGCCGCAGAATTTGCCGCCAAATGGCCGGAACGGGTGGATCGCCTGATCCTGATTGCCACGGCCGCCACGTATAAATTAAACCCTTTTTACCGCTTCCTCCTGCATCTACCGCTCTGGTTCCTGAAATTTGTCGAGCCTTTCACCCGCGCCTGGCTTTCCGCTCCAGCGCATGTGATGAAACCCTGGTACTGGAATACGTTGACGAAATGGAAGGGCTGGGAAGTTTTCCATTCCCTGAGCGTCCCCACGCTGGTCATCCGCGGCCACCGCGACCTGGTCTTCGAACGCCCGATGTTCGAGGAGGTGACGCGCACCATCCCCGGCGCTGAGGAGTCGGATATCAGCACCTCCGGTCACATGGTCATGCTCGAACGCCGCGAAGCCGTCAACCGCGCCATCGAGCGTTTCCTGGCCGGCGAGACGCAGAAATCCTGGCGCGAAGATGCGCAGACTCCAAGCGGGCAGGGCCGGGAGGCGCTGCGTCATGAACGTCCCTGGCTGGCGCATTACGAGGCGGGTGTGCCATACACCATCGGCATCCCGCGCGTGCCGGTCCATCACCTGCTGCGTTCGGCGGTGCGCCGCTTCCCACGCAATACGGCGATTGTCTTCGAGGGCAGCCGCATGACCTACCGGCATTTGAACCGGGAGGTCAACCGCTTTGCCAATGCCCTGCTCGGCCTGGGGCTGGACAAAGGCGCACGGGTAGTGCTGCTGCTGCCCAACGTCCCGCAAATGGTGGTCGGTTTTTATGGCACGCTCAAGACCGGCGCGGTGGCGGTCTTCATCCCACCCATGACCGACCCGGAGGAACTCGTCCGCCAGGTGCGCGAGAGCGAGGCCAGCCTGCTGGTCACGCTGACCGCCTGGGCCGGCCTGGCACAGCAGGTGCAGACCAAAACCAATCTGCCTCATATCGTCCTGACCGACGGCGCGGATTATCTCTCTCTTCCCAAGCGGATGATCTCGCGCTGGCGCAACCGCGACCTGACCATCCCGGGCGCGATCCGTTACCGCCGCTGGTTGGCCGGCCAGGACCGGCATTCGCCTGCGCTCGCCGTCTCGCCGGATGACCTGGCAGTTATCCAATATACCGGAGGCACGACCGCGGAGGCGAAGGGCGTCATGCTGACCCACCGCAACCTGGTCGCCAACACGCTGCAGACGCGCCAATGGATGCCGAATGCCCATGAAGGGAACGAGCGCGCCCTGTCCGTCTTGCCATTCTCGCACATTTATGGCCTGACGACTGCGCTCAACGTGCCGGTTGCTTTCGGCGCGACGATGGTTCTCAAGCCGCAATTCAAGGTGCTGGACATCCTGAAGGCCGTCAAGCGTTATCGCCCGACCATTTTCCCCGGTGTGCCGAACATGTACGTTGCCATCAACAGCTTCCGCGGCGTGCGGAAATACGGCATCGGTTCGATCAAAGCCTGCATCAGCGGCTCTGCGCCGCTGCCGGTGGAGGTGCAGGAGGCTTTCGAAAAACTGACCCGCGGCCGGCTGGTGGAAGGTTACGGCCTGACCGAGGCCTCGCCGGTCACCCACGCCAACCCGCTGGACGGGATGCGCAAGATGGGCAGCATCGGCATCCCGCTGCCCTCCACGGAAGCCTGTGTTGTGGACCTGGTGCGGGGTCGCAAGGAAGTGCCTGCCGGGCAGATCGGCGAGCTGGCGGTGCGCGGCCCGCAAGTGATGCTCGGCTATTGGAAAAACCCCGCAGCCACCGCCCGTTGCCTGACCGGCGACGGTTGGCTGCTGACCGGCGACGTGGCGCAAATGGACGCGGATGGTTACTTCCGCATCATTGCCCGCAAGGCCGAGATGTGGTATCCTACCAAACCCGGCAAACCAGCCTTCCCGCGGGATGTGGAAGAGGTGCTCTACGAAGTGCCGCAGGTGAAGGAAGCCGCCGTGGTGGCTATTGCTGGACAGCCAATCGCCTTCGTCATCGCCCAACGCGAGCGCCCGACCGCCGAATCGTTGATCGCATACTGTCAACGCCGCCTGCCAAAAGAACTGGTGCCGCGCCTGGTCATTTTCTCCGACGATTTCCCGCGCACTTTCATCGGTAAAGTGCTGCGGCGCGAGTTAGCCAAACGTTATGAACAGTCACACACAGGGTAAGGATATTAACCGCAGAGAATCTTTAGATATTTCTGCGGTGAACTACATTCGTGAGGGAAAAGGCGCGCCGGTGCTTATGATCCATGGGCTGGCGGCCTCGTTGCATGACTGGGATTTTCTGCTGCCTGAACTGGTCGCGTCCGGCTATGAGGCCTGTGCGCTCGACCTGCTCGGTCATGGCGAAAGCGCCAAACCACCCCGCCTGGAAGCCTACACCGCCCAGGGCGTCTACGATCACCTGGCCGGGTGGATCGACTCGCTGGATCTGTCCGTCCCTGTGATTCTGATTGGCCACTCACTGGGCGGCAACCTGGCCCTGCTTTACGCCTTGCGTTTTCCCGCGCGCGTGCGCGCGCTGATTCTCGTCAATCCATTTTACAGCGTGCGTCAGTTATCACCCATGCTGCAACTGGTCTTCAAGCGCCCCTTACTCAACACCTCCATTATCGAACGCACACCCTACTGGTTGTTCCGCATTGTCATTGATGTGACCAGCCTGCACTTTGGCAGCGGGGAGGACGGCATGCACACATTGCCCGCATCGGTGCGGATACAGACCGCGCTGGATTACAAGCGCGCGGCTGCGGGCATTTACAACATCCCGCGCACGCTGCGTGATCTGACCCCTGACCTGCCGCGGGTGAGGATGCCGGCGCTCGTCCTCTGGGGTGAACGCGACCAGTCCCTCGCTCCCGGCTCATTTTCCGAACTGGTGCGCGCCTTACCCAATGCGCGTGGCAAAGCCATTCCAGTTTGCAGGCACGTACCGCACCAGTGTCACGCCGAGCAGTTCAACCGGTTGGTGATGGAATTTCTGAACGGGTTGTAATAAATAGCCTTCCGTCCGCAGAAATTCCTGGGATGACCGAGGGGGGCCACTGAAAAGATTAACCCGCTGATAGTGAAAATCGCAATGATGTTCTATGGGACGGCCATCAAAAAAAGCATTTCCGCCAAGATTTTGAAGTTGAGAAGCATCTAATATATAGAACATGGAAATCGCCCAACTCATCGAACGCTGCCGACAAGGAGATGCCCTGGCCGTGGAGTCGGTCGTCCGCGACTACGAACAGTCCGTTTTCCGGCTGGCCTTCTCCATCCTGGATGACGCCGACGAGGCCGCCGAAGCCACACAGGACGCCTTCCTGTCCGCTTTCGATGCGCTGGCAGAATATCGCGGAGAGGCATCCTTCTTCACCTGGCTGTATTCCATCACAGTCAATGTTTGCCGGATGCGCCTGCGGAAGCGGCGTTCCCATCTCCGCCTGATTGAAAGGTTGGGCGCGCTTCTCTGGCAGGAAAGAACGCAGTCCAATCTGCCGGAGGAGAAGCGGATGCAGGACGAGGAGGACGATTTTCTGTGGGATGCCGTCCGCGCCTTGGATGAAAAACACCGGACGCCGCTCATCCTGCGTTACTATCACAATTTGCCGGTGCGGGAGATCGCCCGCATTCTCCAGACGAAGGAAGGCACAATCCACTCCCGCCTGCACGAAGCGCGCGAGCGCCTGAGAAACCGATTGACCAAGAGAGACAGTGATGAGCGACTCGACCCATGATCTGGCGAGAAATTTCCTGCATAAATCTCTGGATAGTTTGTTGACCCAGTCAGAAAGCGCCTGGTTGGATGCGCATCTTTCCGCTTGCGCCTCCTGCCGCGCCGAATCTGAACAACTTGCCCTGTTTCAGACCGCGCTGGTTCGCACGGTGCGCGTTCATCTATCTCAGCTCCACTGCCCGCCCGCAATGGCGCGGGTTGTCAAAGAACGATTCAGGAGGAAGGAAATGAAAAAGCGCGTCGGAAATCTTGTTTTTGCCCTGAGCGGGATCGCCGTGGTCCTGCTGGCTGTGATTGTCATTGGACGCTGGCGTAGTTCTTCCCTTCCGCCGGCCTCCAGCAACGCGGATGGAAATGGGCGCATCGCGCTGACTTCGGAGCGCGACGGCAATATGGAAATCTACCTGACGAATCCGGACGGCAGTGCTCTCATCAATCTCACCAATCACCCCGCGCAGGATGCTGGTCCAACCTGGTCGCCGGACGGGGAAAAAATTGCCTTTCTCTCCGACCGCGCCGGCAAGTACGATTTCGATATCTATCTCATGAATGCCAACGGCTCTGCCGTGACGCGGCTGACAGACGACGCCGAAGCAGTCGGTTTCGGCATGAGACCGGTGACGTATGAACCCATCATGTTCGGTTTCAGCGGGCCGCTCTCCTGGTCGCCGGACGGCAGGTATATCCTTGCCTCACGCCTGGTTGTCAACCCGGCGGCGGCCTATCAGGAAACCCACAGCCACCTCGTCATCGTCAAAGCCGATGGTTCCGGGATGTCCATCCTGACGCCGGTGAATTACTTCAAAAACGACTTTAGTCCGGCCTGGTCGCCAAACGGCGATTGGATCGCTTTTTCCCGTTATATGTATGCTACCACCCGCCTCATGGCCATCAAACCCGACGGAACGGGCGAAACCGCTCTCACATACGGCTATGAAAATGCGGGCAACTTCGCCTGGACGCCGGATGGAAAAAATATCGCTTATTTTATGATTTCTCCAGCATGTCTGCTGAAGTCGGGCAAAGAGTTCTTAACCGAATGCCAGTCCCATAAAATTCGGCTGGTCAATGCGGACAGCGCGGCGGTGGTAGACCTGTATCAGTTTGGATCTGGCAGTGTTTACGGTCTCAATATGGTTTGGTCGCCAGATGGGATGACCCTGGTTGTCGTGGCTATGGAATATGGAGAGGGGGATTCGGAGCGCGGAACATCACTCTATTTAATCAGCGCAGATGGAAAGTTATTGTTTTCGCTCCCGATTTCAGTTTTTACGATGGAAGATTCCTACCCCGGTTGGTCTCCGGATGGCAAACGCCTTGTATTTTCGGCGTGGCATGAGCAAAACAGAGAAGTCTATCTGTTGGACGCGGCGCAATGTCAAACAGGCAGCGGCTGCGATATTGTCCCACTCGCGCCCCACTCAGCCTTCGACTCCGACCCTCAATGGCGGCCGTAAATCGCAAACCTCAATGGACAACGGGGAAATTTTAAGGAAAATCACCCAATACTCCCCTTGTAATGATTTCGCAAGTATGTTAAAATTGCTCCTGTTTCCCCATATGTAGGGGGTTTTGGTGTTAAAAGCACCATATATGGCGGCTACAATTGTTCTATTTATCACCGAGTAGGCCTTCGGCGGAGAAATAACCTATGCGTTGCCCATATTGCCAGCACAGTGATTCGAAAGTCATTGATACGACTCACGATAGTCACGGCGGTATTCGTCGTCGCAGGGAATGTAAGCGTTGCAAAGCACGCTTCAGCAGCTTCGAGCGCCCGATTCTGGCGACGCCGCTGATCGTCAAGCAGAATGGGACGCGTGAGGAATTCAATCCCGAAAAGCTCGAGCGCGGTATCCGCATCGCCTGCGCAAAACGCCCGGTTTCGGCGGAGGATATCGAGCGGCTGGTTGGTCAGGTGGAGTCCGATCTGCAAAAACTGGGAAAAGCAGAGGTCTCCTCACGCGTTGTCGGCGACCTGACCATCAACGGCCTGAAAGAACTGGACCAGATCGCTTACATCCGCTATGCGATTGTCTACTTGCGGCTTCACGACTTGCACGCGCTGCAGAATGAGATAAATAGACTTTTAGAAGGTTAATAGTACTTGTGTAGTGGTAGCAGCCTCAGTGAATGATTTGGCTGTGTTTCATTTCAGTTGAAACCGTCCCGAAGGTTGGCAAAAAACGATCAAATTT
>JASEHI010000108.1 GCA_030018695.1 Anaerolineales bacterium | reverse complement strand
CCGGCTCAGTATTATTGCACCTGCCAGCATCCCACTGATTGCCCCAGGGCCAGAGATAATTTTGCGGCCCTCTCGCCGCCTTTTCCCACTCGGCTTCGGTGGACAGGCGATAGGCATGGCCGGTAATGGTTTTCAACCAATTGGCGTAGGCCTCGGCCTCGAACCAAGTCACGCCAACCACCGGCAGGTTGGGCGCCTTCCACTGCGGGTCATCCCAGAAGAAGGGCTGGTGGCGTTGGTCTGGCGGGCGGCCTTCCAGCCAGCGGCGCACATCTTCGCGTACACTTTCGGGGTAGACAGATAAATCCGGCTCCCACTCGCCGGTGCGCCAGCGGCGGCCGTCTTCGCTCCACCACCCCGCCTGCGGGTCGTAGCCGCCTTGGTCTACAAACAATTTGAATTCGGCGTTGGTCACAGGATACTTGCCAATCGAAAACTCGGAAACGTAAACTGTATGGGCGGGTTTCTCAGCATCGTAAACACGAGTTTCTTGTTTTTCGAGGGCCGCTTCATCCTCTTCGGATGTGCCCATTTGGAACGAACCTGCGGGGATGGGGAGCATTTCCGGGAGGATCGCCCTTACCCCCGGCCCCTCCCCCACAGGGAGAGGGGTGAAGCGCGGGTCGCCGATCTCGCCCAGGGCCAGGCCGAGGCGCTGGCGCAGGCGAAGTGGTGCCACAGGGGGATTGGCTATAAATACAGCCCTAATATCGCCTGATAACTGGTTCACTCTTTCCGGCACGCGGCGTGGTTCGAGCATATCAGATAACGCCTCGCCTGCCAGCGCCAGGGCTTTGGCGCGCGCTTCGGCAGTCGTTCCAAGTCCAGCCAGCAGGCTGACAAAACGATCAGCCGGGCCCTGGCTTCGAATAGAAAGATAACCTGCCGCCAACCGGATGGTCTCCTGCCATTGGTCGTCCTCGAAATGAGCAGCCAGGGATGCTTTCTGCTCCTGTGGATCCATTTCCTGGGCCAGGTAGCGCCCTGAAAGATATTCCTGAAATGTCGCATGAGTGTAAAAGCCATACACTTCTTCTTCCGATTCGAGCAGCCCGCCGCGTTCAGCAACCAGGCGCAGGAAGTTTCGAGCATTTCTTTTTGCGGCATCCTGCTCTGTACCAAATTTACTCCAAATCAATTCCACCAGATCTTCCTCGGGCAAAGAGCTGGCACGCTTGTCCTGCATTGTGAAAGCGATAAAAGAAAGGAGAAGACAACGGGCCGACCAATCCATTCCACCCAACTCCTCCAGACCTTTGTAATATTCGCCCTCATGGTGAACTGTTTCGGTCAATAGCACCTCGACGGCATCCTCGTAAAGTTGTGCACGCAGGCGAGGTATTTCATGGCTGTAACTGACCATGCAGAAAATCGTGACCATCAACGGCGTTGTCGCCAGTTCGCGTACCCGCGCAGCCGCGTTATCAATCCTTTTTATCAAGTCGGCGGCCTTGCGCTCTCCTTGGGCAGTTTCGTCCTCGTATACGGCCCGATGCCAGAACTGGATAAGTTCATCCCGCTGTTCGGGTGATAAGCGCTGAACATCGCACCGTCGAAAACCCGCCATCTGCTCGGGAACATAAGAAGCCGTAGGGCGCGACGCAATGAGACAATATAGATGAGGATGTTCGCAGTCATCCAACAACTGTTCGACCGCAGAACGAACGCCTGCACGGTCATCCTTCTCGACTTCATCCATTCCGTCGAACATCAGCAGGCAGGGCTTGCTCAAGTGTCTTGCAAAGAAATCTATTGTAAACTCACAATCCGATTGGTTCTCGCTGAAATGGCAGGCCATGAAATCGAGCAGTGATTTCACCGAGCGATTCAATCCTTTTTGTCTGCAATGCTCATTATAGGCCCGCAATGGAATGAATATCGGCAAAGGGATTTCACTGCCCAGAGCATGAACGAACTCCTCCTGCTCTTGCGTGAGCAATTTTCCAAGCCGGGCGCGGGCGCAAGCTAAACCGGCCCATTGCAGCAGGGTGCTCTTACCTGAACCCGCAACGCCGATGACGGCAAGGCGATGGCTTTCATCTTTCGTGAGTATCCCCGCCAGCAGCACAGGCTCGGGTTTTTCCATCCTTCCTATCACTTCGCCAGATTCATGCAAACCACGCTTGGTTGCTTTTTCATCCTGAGTGCGTTCGCTCTCTGGAGAAACTCGGAGAGTTACATAAGCTTGGTCAAGGCTCAAGCGGTTGGCCGTGTTTCTCGCGACATGGCGCGGCAGGCCGCGAAACTTGAAACGAGCATAGGTAATACTGGTTTTTTCGAGGTATTGGCGGGTTATATCCGAGGTCTTTCTGGCTGTTTTTCCTCTCTCCAGAACATTGTCTATGGCTGTTTTTGTCTTTTGTTCAGCCACCTTATTAAATTGCTGCCACAGCCAAATAGCAACCAATCCCACCAGAATGAGCAAGCCTGCCCAGACGCCATATTCTGAAACAAAAGCGCTCGCCCAAGCATAGAATTCCTGCCAAGCAGGCGGTAGAATTGGTACTGGCGTCGGCGTAGGCGGTGTGGGTGTCTGGGCGTAGGCCGGTGTCACGCCAAGAAGTACGAACAGAGTCAGGACGAGCAAAGTCATGCGGCGCATGGTTTCCTCCTGCGAAAGACGATGGCACTGTTTTAATTATACAGGTAAAATCGAACTGTTGCCGCCGCTCTCCACTCCCCACTCTCCACCCTCCACTTCCCACTTCTAGCCCATGCACCCCCTCCGCGCCCTCATCCGCCGCTTCGACCCGCAGAAGCAACCTCCCGAAGGTTTAGAACCTTCGGGAGGTTGTATTTCTAGAACCCTTCCAGCTTGCTCAAATCGGCGATGCCGCGGGACAAATCCGAGATTTGTCCTACGAGGGCGAGGCGGTTGTTCCGCAGCACCTCATCCTCCGCCATGACCAGCACCTTGTCGAAGAAGGCGTTGATGGCGGGGATGAGTTGTACGACGATCTCAAGGAATTCATTGACAGTGGACGGTGGACGGTGGACAGTGGCCTGGATAGCCCTATAAAGGGCCTTTTCTTCCGCCTCGACCAACAACTGCTCACTGCTCACTGATAACTGATCACTGTCCACTCCCGCCGAGCGGATGATGCGCACACAGCGGGCATAGGCGGGCAAAATCTCACGCCAATCCTGGCGCTCAGTCCATGCCTGCAATTGCTTGACGGCGCGCGCCGAACCGGCCGGGTTGTCCGATTGCGCGGCGAGCACGGCGTCAACGACATCGTATTTGGAGCCTGAATCTTTGAGCAGAACGGACAGGCGGCCGGCCATGAATCCCAGCACTTGCGCCTGCACCTCCTCACTGACTTCGATGGGTTGCAGCCTGGCAGCCTTTTCGACCGCCGCGCGCAGATCGAACGCAATATCATGCTCGATCAGCGGCTGGACCACGCCGATGGCGGCGCGGCGCAGGCCGAAGGGGTCTTTTGCACCGCTGGGCGCCAGTCCCGCCGCGAAGAGACCGACGAGCGAGTCAAGCCGGTCAGCGAGGGCGACGGCAAGGCCGGCTTTGGTCTTCGGGACAGGCTGGTACTGCTCGCCAATCGCCTCCGCCACTGCCGGGGCCTCGCCGGAACGCAGCGCATACTCGCGGCCCATCACGCCTTGCAGCGAGGTCATCTCGACCACCATTTTCGTCACCAGATCAGCCTTTGCCAAAAACGTTGCACGTTGAACGTTCGAACGTTGAACGTCGTCCAGGCCAAGCATATCTGCGATCCCGGCAGCGAGTTCGACCATGCGCCCGGATTTGTCGAGCATCGAGCCGAGTTTCTTCTGGAAGGTCAGCGTGCCCAGGCGCGGGCGGAAATCTTCGAGTTTGTGCTTGACATCTTCGCGGACGAAGAAATCCGCATCCGAGAAGCGCGCGCCGAGGACGTGTTCGTTGCCCTGGCGCACCAGGTCAATGTGCAGGTCGTCGCCGTTTCTAATCGCGATGAAATACGGGAGGAGCGTGGAGGGTAGAGCGTGGAGCGATGTGCCGGATCGCTTCACGCTGCTCGCTGCACGCTCCACGGGGAAATAACGTTGATGCTTCTTCATCACAGAGATGAGCACATCGCGCGGCAATTGCAGGAACTGGGGATCGAATCCGCCCATGACGGCGGTGGGCATTTCGACCAGGTTGGTCACTTCGGCGAGCAGGGCATCCTCAAGGATGGCTTCACCGCCGACCAGGGCCGCAGCTTGCCTGACCTGTTCCAGGATGGAGGCTTTGCGCTCTTCGGTATCCAGGACGATGCCAGCCTTCTTGATGATATCGAAGTATTTGTCAGCGGATGGGATTTTGATTTCGGGGGAATCGTAGGGGCGCAGTCCGCGCGTGACGTTGCCTGAAACGACGCCCGCGTATTCGAACGGGATGATCGCATCGCCGAGCAGCGCCGCCAGCCAGCGGATCGGGCGCGAGAAGGCGACGCCCGAATCGTTCCAACGCATGGACTTGTCGAACTTGATCCCCGCCACCAGGCCGGGCAGGATTTCTGCCAGCACTTCGGGCGTCGGGCGGCCTGGCTGTTTGACGACGGCGAAGACGTACTTGCCGCCATCCTGTTCGCGGACTTCGAGGGCGGAGGGTTCGACGCCGTTTTTCCTGGCGAAACCGAGAGCGGCCTGGGTGTAGGTCGGATTGCCCCCTTCGGGGATGCTACCGCGATCAATCCGACCTACGATGGCCTTGTCCGCCGGCGGCCCCTTGACCAGCTCTTCGCGGTCGGGCTGCCGGGGGGAGAGAGAGTCCACGAGAACGGCCAGCCGGCGCGGGGTCGAAAAGATGCGCATGTCGCCGTGGGTGAGGCGAAGCTCATCAAGCAGGGCTGGGACGCGTTCAAGAAGTTGTCGGTGGGCGCTGTCCACATCATTTGCAGGTAATTCTTCTGTGCCTATCTCAAGCAAAAAGGATGAAGGATGAGAGATGAAAGATGAATGGACGGATGGTTCTGCTTCATCTTTCATCCCTTCGACTTCGCTCAGGGCAAGCTTTCCGCTTTCATCTTTCAAGAGAGGATATTCAAGCTCCTTGCGCTGTTCCAGATACGCCAGCGCCACCCGCCGCGCCAGCTCGCGCATCTGACCGAAGAACGCCTGACGTTCGGTGACGCCGATGGCGCCGCGCGTATCCAGCACGTTGAAATTGTGAGAGCATTTCAACACGTAATCGTAAGCCGGCAGCACCAGCCCCTGGGCGAGACAGGCTTCCGCCTCAGCCTTGAACAGGTCGAACATGCCGCGCAGGCGCGCCACGTCCGCCGCCTCGAAGTAATACATGCTGTGCTCGAACTCCTCACGGCGGCGGATCTCGCCATAGGTCACGTTTGCGCCCCAGATTTCATCCCAGATGGCCGGGGCGTTGTTGAGGGCGATGAGGATGCGCTCGAGGCCGTAGGTCAGTTCGACCGCCACCGGGTCGAGCGTCACGCCGCCGACCTGCTGAAAGTAGGTGAACTGGGTAATCTCCTGCCCGTCCAGCCAGACCTCCCAACCCAAACCCCACGCAGAGATGGCCGGCTGCTGCCAGTTATCTTCCACGAAGCGGATGTCGTGCTGGCGCGGGTCAATGCCGATGGCCTCCAGTGACTGCAGGTAGAGTTCGACCGGGTTCCCGGGGTCGGGCTTGAGGATGACCTGGAACTGGGTGTGCTGCTGGAAACGGTTGGGATTCTCGCCGTAGCGGCCATCGTCGGGGCGCACCGACGGCTCGACGTAGGCCACGTTCCACGGCTCGGGGCCGAGCACGCGTAGGAAGGTGGCCGGGTTCATCGTCCCTGCGCCGACCTGGGTGTAGTAGGGCTGGGTGATGAGGCAGCCGTGCGAGGCCCAGAAGGATTGGAGGGTGAGGATGATGGATTGGAGGGAGGAAGGCATAGTGATCAGTGACCAGTTTTTAGTTATCAGTTTGTTGAAACGATAGGATTATACCGTACCCCCATGACAGTGAATGCGTCGCGCCTGAATTTAATGGATGAAACTACTATTACAGCGCAATGTTCTGGAAAAATTTTTTTAGCGTGTCACCCTGAGGGTGCGTTCTTTGCGCCCGAAGGGTCTCCACGCCGCAAACGGGAGATTCTTCGCACCCTGAAAAAGCATCGGGGCGCTCAGAATGACACAGCAACCTTGCGCTGTAATACTACTCGATAGAATTTTTCTGAGCAATGAGGAGAATCCGGTCTGTGAGGTGCGACGCATTAATAGGCAACGCTTCACACGACGGCGGGAGTAAAGGGCGCGAACGGGGTCACGGTCCGCGCCTGTGCCACGAAGTGGTATGTGCGTGGCAGAGGCGGTGCCCTGAGCCCGTCGAAGGGAAGACTTTGAGAGGGCGCATAGGAAAGGATGAAAGCGGAAGGATGAAGGATGAAAAACGACGCGTCCATGACGGGCGCGCCGTTTTTTTATTTTTTCTTTTTGTACGTTGCGCGCTTTTCGCTAATGCGTTTGACAACGGTATCTACACTTTGATTATCCAGCCACGCATGACGGTCTTTGGAGTAGTCCCCGCGCCCGCCTTCAGCGATGGCAAGTTCCGAAAGCAAAACTGGAAGTTTCTTTTCCATCTTTTTTGCACGCTCGCGATAAAAGGCAATCCTTTCCGCGTGAGATTTGCCCGCCAACCGTTGAGCATTCTTGTCACGGATTTTACGGGTCATTTCGATTGCATTAATCTTCTTCTCGTCCATAAGTGGTCACCTCTCGGGGACTGAATATCTGTAAAGATCTCGATAGTTGTATTTTGGCGTAGGACGGCAAATTCTCAAGCCGTAGCACACGCC
>JASEHI010000107.1 GCA_030018695.1 Anaerolineales bacterium | reverse complement strand
TATTGCACTCAAAGTTGCAAAACCCGAGGAAATGAATTTAATTGATCGAATATTGCCAAGCCCAACGCGAGCTGGTCATGGTTACCTGCGACCTCTGAACGGCCCAATCACCGAGTTCCAGGCCGGCTATGCCGGGCTTCCGCTCCAGACCGAGACGACCGGCAGCGGCGAGGAGTTCTCCATCTACGAAGTGGAAGCCGATGGTGGTTACAAACGAATCTTCAAAAAGACGAGCGATACCGTTCACGAGGAAAAGAAAGCCAAAGGCCCGCTACTCAAAGAAGAAGAAAAGATCATCGCGACGCTCCAGCAGGCCACCGCCGACTTGCACATCAAATCGGCTTCACGAATCTATCTGGATCCCCTGCCGGAGGTCATTCCGCTGGAGACGATCTTCTCCGAGGCGGGTGTCCGGCTCTGTTATGAAAACAAGAAGTGGAAGCCGGATAAAGACGTTCGCCGAATCATCGCATATTGGGGCGAACAGGATATTCCGCAGGAATGCCTGCAAGAGATTCTCAAAACAGATTTCAACGACCGGGATGGACATCTCTGGATTGTCGGTGCACAGGGCAGCGGAAAAGATGTAGCGCTGACTTCCCTTTTGATGTCTCTGGCTTTCACATACACTCCGGAGCAGGCGCAACTCTACATGCTCGAATTGGGCGGCGGAGAACTTGCCCAGTTCGAAGCCCTGCCGCATACCGGCGCAGTCATCTGCCCCCAGAAGGACAGCAAGGAAGAAAACGAACGTCTGATCCGTCTGCTGGACCTGCTGGACGAGGAGATGGATGCCAGGACGAAGGGCAGCCGCTCCGACCGGGAGGCAGGGCAGGCGGCAGGTGCGGCGATGTTTGTTGTCATCAATAGTTTCGCAGAACTACGCGCCAACTTCCCGGAGGAGTCCGAACGGTTGACCCGCTTCGTGCGCGACGGCGGTCCGCTCGGCATTCACTTCATCATCACCACCAGCCGCGGGCCAGAACTGATCCGCTCGGTTTCCAACATCATCTCCCGCCGTTTGGTGCTGCAACTATCAAACAAGGAAGAGTATATTGACCTGATTGGAAGGCAGGTGCCGCCCCTGACGGGGAACATCCCGGGACGTGCCTACTGGGTGGACGGGGACGTTTCCACCTGCCAGGCGGCGCAGCCGCCCGCCAGACTCAAAGAAACGATGCGGGCCATGCGGGACTCCTGGAAGGGTAATCTCCCCCGGTCAGTCGAGATTCTGCCGCAATGCATCCCTGTGTCGAAATTCCTCGAACAGGCGGGGCTGAAAGGCGGACAGGCGCCAGTTCCGGTCGGGCAATCCTATGATACGCTGAAGTTTATTGCTCCAAACCTGCTTGATTCCAGCCCGGCCTGGTTGATCCTTGGGCCAAAGGAGAGCGGGAAGAGCAATTTCCTGGCCTGCACTGCCATGAGCGTGTTGAATGCCGACCCGGATGGCTGGCTTATCAAGGCTTACACTTTACGCCGCAGCACCCACGTCAAATGGGACAAGTTGGACGAACGCATCAAGGTTTTTGCTACCTCGGAAGATATCCTGAACGATGCCCAGACCCTGGCCGCTCTGCTCAAGGAAGGCAAGCCCGTGGCCGACGGGAAACACCTGCTCCTGCTGATTGATGAACTCGGCGCGGCCTTCCAACCCGGAAAAGAGAATCTGGTCAAGGCGATCAACGAACTGGGACAGTACGCTGAAACGGCCACGGATATCCACATCATGGCTTCCGGGTTGTTGGAAGAATTGCGCATGCAACTGGCCTCCCCGATGGTTAAATTCCTGCGCCAAAGCCGGACAGGTATGGTGCTTTCCAAGGACACCAACGAGGTGGACTGGCTGGGCGCGCAAATCGGCCTGGAATACCGCAGGATGACCCTGCCGGCGGGACGTGGGTTCTTTATCAATAAGGGTAAGGCTGAATTGGTACAGACGCCCTTGGCCGGAACATGCCCAGAGTGAGGTTAGGAGAGGATTGGGTATGACTACTCTTCACATGGAGACCGAACAAGTCCGTCAGGCTGCACAGCGGCTGGGAAATATTGCTGCCCAAATGCTGACCGCCGCTTCTGCTCTGCGCTCAACCAGGGGGAGATTATCTGTGGCCTGGCAAGGCGGCAGGGCAGAAGGATACCAACAATCGCTTCGTGATTTGATACGAAGATACGAAAATCAATTGCAAGGCCTGGAAGACCTGGCTTTGCGCGTTTCGCGCGAGGTGGATGAGTGGGAGGCGGCTGATCGCGATAGACCTTTCGGCAGGTGGCACGATGAGAAGACGCTGTTTGAAAGGCTGAACGCTGATATTGGCTTTGTCCGCAACACTGCAACGTTTGCAGCGACAGCATACCTGCTGAGCAGGATAAAAGCCGGGACAACATATGTTGGGCAAATGAAGTATTATGGCCCGCAGTGGGTGAAGAAAATCGCTGGGGTTTCGCCAACATTAACGCACAGTGGGGCAACTGGTCTTGCAAAGAACATTGCAAAAGATGCACATCTCGGCCCTCTCCAGTGGGGGCTGGCGGGCCTGGAATACTCCGACAAAGCAGTTGAAGATTGGGCTCGCTATGAAAAAGGGAGTGAAAAAACCGCCGCGCTTGCTGTTGATGCCTCCTTTGTTGCTGTAAAAACGGTAGGCACACTGGCATTTCAAAAACTGATCATGGGGACGCTTGGCGTCGCGGCCCTGGGCGCGCTGGCGACAGCGGGCGCACCGGTAGTGCTCGTCGCAGCAGCCGGTTTTGGTATTTGGTGGGGTAGCGGAGCACTTTTTAATTTGGGAGCTGACAGTTTATACAAGCTGTCAGACAACGCCGGTGTCAAGGATGCCATCGTTCAGGCAAGTGGACAAATGATTGATGGAGCTGTGAATGTTGCAGGTTCTGCGGCAAAATTTGTTGACTCTGCTTTCAAGAGCGCGGCGAATGGAATTTCTTCTCTGTTCAAATGAACGTGCTTTGATTCCTAAAGATGGAGAAATAGAAAATGAATAAATCAGCTTTTGTTGAATACTCCCTCGGAATTGAAGAATTGGCCTTGGCTTTTGGGTTGATCAATCGACCCGATCTGGGACAACAACTTCTACAATCTGTCTATGATACGCTCTCACCGCAGCAGGTGGATGAACGTTTGGCCAGCGCCAGTCACTCGCTCCTTGCTCGCGGGGTTTCCAGCCTATCTCCATCCGGTTCACCACTGCTGGACAAAGCGTTTGAAAAGGCTTTGTTGCCCCTGGTACGCTTTGATCGCCTGTTTCAACTTAGCCTGGTAATTGGGGACGGACAAACAAGCGCGACGATCCATGTGCATGACAACAAGACTTTTACAGCGCATTTGGTCAACATGGGCATTGTTCGCGTACTGACGCATGGGCCTGCGAGATTGCTGGGTGCCTATTTGCTAAATGTGTTTGACGAGATCGGTACAGAGCAGCAGGCAGGCAAGCAGGGAGAATCCAAGCCCGATATCGCTCTTGGATTGTTAGGCAAAGCACTGCGCATGAGCAGTACGACAAAAGAAATGGCAACCTTGCTAACAACAGAGAGCGAATGGCCTGAAGCCGATGCGAAAGCGCTTGCCGAGGATATCGGGGGACAGATCTTGCGAGGTACTATTTTGCGTATCGAAGCAAACCAGGATACCAAGCTCGAGGCATTGGAAAAATCTCCTAAGAGAAGCATTCTACTTCTCAAAGGAAAGAAGCGTAGCTGGGTATTTGACTTCTCAAACACGGTTGATACTGCTCAAGGAAAAGCACTGGTTGTAGACCGTCCTGGTTTTGAAAAAGTTATTGCAACCTTGATTGCTTGAATTCTTGGCGAATGATTGAGGCAACAATGTTCATCGTAGAATAAATTACCATGCTATCCCTCCACATCGAACCCGACCAACTCTTCCTCGCCTCGCGCGCCTTTTGGCAGGCCAACTACCGCACCCTTGACCAGTTATTCGCGCTGCGTGCCGCCTTGCTGCGCCTGGAGATGGCCTGGTCGAGCGATACCGCCGACGATTTCTTCGCCGAGATGCGCCCGCTGCTCCAGCAGTTATCAGAACGGACCGAGGAACTGTTCAGCATGGGCCTGACCCTTTCCCGCCAGGCTGACCTGTGGGCCGAAGCCGACCAGCGCTGGTCGGGCGTTTTTCGGGATTTCCACTCAAGCCGCACAGGAGAATAACCCGCCATGGCTTACGTTGCGGTGACGCTGGAATACGGACGCGATAAGACGGACCTGGCCCTGCCGATGCAGGTGCCCTGCCGCCTGATCCTCGACGGGCTGGCGCAGACATTGAAACTCACCAAGCAGCGCGGGCAGGGCTACTTCCTGGGCATCCAGAGCGAGCAGGGCCTGCGGCGCATCTCGGCCAACGCCAGTCTCGGCGATGCAGGCGTCCTGCATGGGACAACCTTGACCCTACTGGAGGACAAGCAATCAGAAGCCCCCATTCCCCAAACCGGGGCATTCCTGAAAGCGGAAAACGGCAGCATTTACCCGCTCACTTCCAAGACGACCCTGATTGGCCGCACGGACGCCAAGAGCGGTATTTTCGTGGAAATTGACCTGGCTTCCATGGTCGCCGATTACAAGATCATTTCGCGCCGCCATGCCCAGATCGAGCAGGAAGGCGACCGCTTCTACCTGGTTGATCTGGTCAGCGTGAACGGCACCAAACTCAACGGCCAGCGCATCCCGCCCAAAGAAAAGAAGCCAGTGTGGGACGGTGACGTGATCGAGTTTGGACGCAATGGCGTACAGATGGTCTTTCAGGGCGGGGAAAAATAGAACTCGCCCGGCCCCAGGCCTTTGACAGGACAGGGAGCCGGGCAGACCTGACATGCGATGCACTGAGCCAATGGGCTGAGTTTATCGAAGCCTTGTCGAAGTGTCTCATCGTGACGCGAGTCAACTGTGACGATTGCGTGGACATGAGACTCGGAACGCAAGACTTTCGCGGACGTGTGCCCGTAGGGTAGACATGTCAGGTCTCAGTCATGGAGGCAGATGGTATAATCCATTCACACCGGTCATTTGCGTTCAGTCAGGAGAAAGACTCATGGCAACTGATTTACAAACCAGAAACAATATTACCTCGCTTTTAGCTGAGTTACCGCCGGAGAATCTGCGTCTTGTCGAGCAATTTGTACACTTCTTGCGTGAGCAAGCCAGGCAAGGCTACACGGTTGTAACGGCGCCGGCAAAGAAGAAGCGCCAGCTTTACCTGTATCCTACGGTGGCGGTGCCGGCAAGGTCTTTGGACGGCTTGATCGGAATCATGCCTCCTGTTGGAGGCAATGCCTTGAAAGATTCCGAGGCTTTGTACGACGGAAAATAATGCATGGATATTGTTATTGATACTTCTGTTCTGGTTGGCTTGCTCGTCCCTAACGATCACTGGCACAGGCAGGCCTTAACATGGTGGTTGGCTGAGATGTGGGTAATATAGTTGCCCTCACAACGGTAAATATTTCACTCGATCTATCAAGTCTTCAGGCTCTCCCGCCTTTGCAATGATCTCCAGGTCATGAATACAAGCTCCAATAGAAGCCCGCAACTGGTGGGCGTAGATCACCCCCCGAAAGGGAACGCCCTCCCTTTGTCGCCGGGCAGCCACAGCGAGAAGATCGTCATCGCGCGTAAAAAGGATACGCCCCAATTCACTGGCCCGATCCAACAAAACTGTGTCGTCCAACTTACTCGCACCATCCTCGTAAGCTGTGACCACATCCACCCCTCGTGAACGCAGCCCGACCGTGATCGCACGCGGCACATGCTGATCCATGTAAAACTCCTGATTCTGCTGGATTTTGTGGTTGGGTTATGTTTTGTCCAAACCGTCCACGAATTTTCACGAATAAACGAATGAAAATGCATCAATTCGAGCATTCGTGGTCTTATTCGTGGATGGTTGACGACGAAACCACAAATTCCGTCAGAACCAGTAAAACTCAATCGCCATCAGAGCAACCCTTGAGCCTTTAACCTGGCCTCGAGCGATGAGGGTTTCGCGGCTCGCCGCATTCGATCAACCGTTTGCAGCCTGCGCTCGATGTCTTGATCCAGTTCTTCTCGATGATCCCAGTAGTATGCCAGGGCAGAGTGAATCTGGCCCAGCGTCAGGTAAGGATGCTGGAATTGCAATTCTTCCGGACTCCAACCATAAGCAATTCTGTCCAAAATAAGCTCGATGACCTTCATGCCCGTCCCGCCAATGATTGGAGATAGGGACTCATCGATGACAATGTGCTCGTATCGTGTCTCAGTGGCTAACATAACAACCTCCTGCTGTCTTGAAAATAGCCTGTTTTCGTGCTTGGTGGTGTCCAGCAGACATGATGTCTCATTTTCGATTATACCCCGATATACAAAACCCTCCCGCAGTATACAATCTGCGGAGGCAAGGTCAGCCAGTGACTGACTGCGAAGGATACGTACAACACTCTCAGCACCAGCTCTTTTCGACCCTACAGGACTTGTAAGAATTGCCTGACTTGTTCAAAAACCCGAGCGGAGAAATCGAAGTATCCTGCGCGGGCTGCTGGCGCGGACGACGCGTGCAAGCGGATCGAGCAGGTTATGGATTTGTGGGTAAAGGGTGTCGTCTTGTTTGGGCATGCTAAACAACGTCCCGCAGGCTTTTGATTTGCAGGTCGAGTGCCGCAAGAACAGCCTGCGGGACGTTCTCTTGAATTCGGGCGCGGCGCGGCGCAAACCTGTGGTGTCGCCGTGACCGGCATGGTTGACCCAGGATTGCACACAAGCCTTGACCTTCTGCTCATCCACCAATCCCGCCTGATTATTTGGCGGCCAGCGCCTTGAGCCGCCTGCGGGCGTGGACGGCTTTGCGCCGCTTCGACAGGCTCAGCGCAGGCCCCGAACCCCCCATTACGGTTCAGAATCTCAGCATTCCAGAAATCAGAATTCCAGACTTGCCCTGAGCC
>JASEHI010000106.1 GCA_030018695.1 Anaerolineales bacterium | reverse complement strand
TTTGATCGTTTTTTGCCAACCTTCGGGACGGTTTCAACTGAAATGAAACACACCCGATTGATTTTGGGTCACGAGCAACGAAGAATCCTTGCGGATTCATACCGATTAGCGCCTGTGAAGACTTGAAATAACCATCGCCATGAGGATTCCTCGTTTCTCTCGGAACTACACGATCTTCCAGGCATTTCTAAACGAAATTTATGGGCGAAGGATACTGTACCCCTATAATAGATAGGCAACGGATTTTACAACTTGTGATAGAATTTTACCATTATGGCCGCTTATCGCATTCTGATCGTTGAAAATCAGCGTGAAGTCAGCAACTTGCTGCGCTCGGCGATCCAGACCCTCGAACACGATCTGGAGGTGGTCGAGATTCCCTCTGGCGAAGAGGCGATCCTGGACGCTTCGAGGAACAATGTTGATCTGTTGGTGACAGACTATCGCCTGGCGGGCATCACCGGTATCGAGCTGATGCAAAAGGTGCGCCGTCACCGGCCGGCGGCCAAGGTCATCCTGATCACCGGTATGACGGATAGAAAAGTGCGCAAAGAGGTGTCTGAGGCAGGTGCAGACGCGTTCTTCATCAAGCCGGTCCCGATTGCCGATTTTCTGGATGCAGTCGAACGCCACCTCGGCCTGGTCGAGACCATGCTCCCGGCTGAGCCGATCAGCGTGGACGCATCCGGGGAGCGGCCAAGCCTGGCGGAATTGATGGTCAGCTTGCGTCAGGAACTGGAGGCGACGGCCATTTACCTGCTCAACGACCGCGGCCGCATCCAGGCGCGCGCCGGCGACCTGCCCGATAGCAGCATGGAGATCTCCCTGACGGCTTCTTTGATGGCTATCTTCAGCGCCGGGCAAAAACTCTCCCACTTGATCGGCCAACTGGTCCCCTCCAACTGGCATATCTTCAATGGTGGGGAGTACGATCTGATCTTCGCGCCTGTCGGAACAACTCATGCCATGCTTGTGGTCGGGGAGGGGCTTGCTGTGCAAGAGCGGGTACTCAATACCTTCCACGTTTATTCCACTTTCCGACAAAAAATCGAAGAAACGCTGCAAGCGCTGGATGTACCTACCGTACCCTATATCAGGACGCCGCGAGCTGTCCCAGAGACGGTATCCGCAGCCGAGCGGAGCGGCGATGAGCTGGAGCCGCTGTTCGAGCAGGCAAGGAAGAAATTCAAACCGGAAGAGGTAGATGCCTTCTGGAGCAAGGCAACCGGCAAGCATAAGACAGTGCCACCTAATTCGGATGTATTATCTTATGACCAGGCGCGTCAATTAGGATTGACGCCCGCAGAAGAGAAGAGCTAAACATTGCCCCGCCGCCCGGCTTATGTTACAATTTGTCCGCCTTGGGGCGTGGTGCAACGGCAGCACATCAGCCTTTGGAGCTGAGTATCTTGGTTCGAATCCAGGCGCCCCAGCCTGAACATCCCGCCTGCCGAGTAAACCTTTGGCAAGCGGGGCTTTTTTTCTCTGCGCAGCACCTACTCGGTCATAACGGGCCTCGCGGCAGCGCAGGCTCGTTATGATTAGCTCAACCGGAGACTAGCCAATGAAAGTTACCGCCGTTATCCTCGCCGCTGGACAAGGCACGCGGATGAGATCGGATTTGCCAAAAGTGATGCACGCAGTCTGCGGGCAGCCGATGATCTATTATGCCATTCAAGCGGCCAAGGCAGCCAGCAGCGAAACCCCCGTCGTGGTGATTGGACATGCTGCGGATGCCGTCAAGGATTATGTCCATGATTCGGCGCGCCTCGTCTTTCAGGAAAAACAGCTTGGCACCGGACATGCCGTGCTGCAAGCGGAATCCTTCCTGCGCGGCAAGAGCGATTACGTTATCGTGACCTATGCCGACATGCCCCTGCTGCGCGCCGAGACACTCAGCCGGCTGGTCGCGACCCAGGGCGCGAACCCAGGCCCGATCACCCTGCTGACTGTCATCGCCGACGACCCGCGCGGCTTTGGGCGGATCATCCGCAAGCCGGATGGCAGCGTGGAGGCCATCCTCGAGGAGGCGCAGGCCTCCCCCGAACAGTTGACCATCCAAGAATTAAATGTCGGCGCGTACTGCTTTTCTGCTGACTGGCTGTGGGAGGCTTTGCATCGCATCCCGCTCTCGCCGAAGGGTGAATATTATTTGACCGACACGGTCGAACTGGCTGTCAAGGCGGGCTTGCCTGTCCAGGCGCTCCTCCTGGATGATCCGCTCGAAGCAATCGGGATTAACACCCGCATCCACCTTTCCGAAGCGGAGGTCGCCATGCGCCAGCGCATCAACTCCGCCCATATGCTGGCCGGCGTCACCCTGATCAATCCGCAGATGACGTACATCGAGGCGGGCGTGACGATAGGCCTGGATACCGTTATTTGGCCGAACAGCTACCTCCAGGGCGGCACACGCATCGGTGAGAATTGCGAGATCGGGCCTGACAGCATCCTGCGCGATACGGTGACCGGCCAAAACTGCGTTGTGCTGGCCTCGGTCTTGGAGGGCGCCATTCTCGAAGATAACGTGGACGTGGGTCCCTTCGCTCACCTGCGCAAGGGCGCGCACTTATGTTCAGGCGTCCACATGGGTAACTTCGGCGAGGTCAAAGATTCCACCCTTGGCCCGGGCACCAAGATGGGACATTTCTCCTATATCGGTAATGCCACCATCGGCCCCAACGTCAACATCGGCGCGGGGACGATCACCTGTAATTACGATGGTGTGCATAAGCACCCGACGCAAATTGGCGCAGATGTCTTCATTGGCAGCGATACCATGCTGGTCGCGCCGGTTGAGCTTGGCGACCGCTCGCGCACCGGCGCGGGGTCCGTGGTCACGAAAAATGTCCCGGAGGATACGCTGGTTGTTGGGATGCCGGCGCGGGCAATTTCAAGAAAGACGAAACGATGATCACATTAACTGACGATGAACGCCAGGCTCTGATTGAACTTGCCAACGAAGCCCGCCGCCGGGCCTACGCGCCGTACTCGAAATACCCGGTTGGCGCCGCGTTGCGCACCAGCAACGGACGTCTCTACACCGGCTGTAATGTCGAGAACGCCGCTTATCCGCATTGCATGTGCGCTGAACGGGTGGCGATTTTCAAGGCCGTTTCTGAAGGCGAGACGCAGTTCGATGTCATCGCCGTCGTCACGCCGAATGGCGGCTCGCCGTGCGGCGGATGCCGGCAGGTTTTGGCTGAGTTTGGGCTGGCTACTATAGTGTTGATTGCGGATGGTGAAGGGCAATTACTGAGCGAATTGCCGATCGGTGATCTGCTCCCCGGAGCATTTGGGCCTGAGGATTTGGTCAGATAGTTTGATAGTCGGATGGTCGGATAGTCGGATAGTCTGATGGTCGGATGGTCGAATGGGCAGCTGGTCATACGTTGGCAATCAGGAGACTATGAGACAACGAGACTATAAGAATATAAGACGATGAGACTATCCGACTATGAGACCATAAGACTATGAGACCAGAACGCTCTTTCCGCCTCGAAGCCGTTGTCCTGCACCATTCCGATTGGGGCGAGGCTGATCGTTTGCTCACGCTCTACACGCGCGAGAAGGGCAAAGTACGCGCGATTGCCAAGGGGGCGCGCAAGGTGCGTTCGCGCAAGGCCGGCCACCTGGAACCCTTCACGCGTGTCACCCTGCAACTGGCGCGTGGCCGTGACCTGCTCATCGTCACCCAAGCCGAAACGCTGGATGCCTACCAGCCGCTGCGCGAAGACCTGCTCCGCATAGGGTATGCCGCTTACGTGGCCGAACTGCTCGATCGCTTCACCTACGAGGACGAAAGCGAGAATCGGAACATTTTCCGCTTGCTGACCGAAACCCTATCTCGAATCAGCGCCGAGCCGGACCCCTGGCTGTCTCTCCGCTATTACGAGGTACACCTGCTCGATCACCTCGGCTTTCGCCCACAACTGTTTAGCTGTGCCAATTGCAAAACCGAGATCCAGCCGGTGGACCAGTACTTCTCCGCCTCTCAGGGCGGGGTTTTGTGCCCGAAATGTGGCGTGGGCCTGCCTGGGGTCTGGGAAGTGTCGCTGGACGCGCTCAAGTACCTGCGTCATTTCCAGCGCAGCACTTACCGCGAGGCGAAGCGGGCGCGCCCGCTCGCCGCGATCCAGAACGAGGTCGAGTCACTCATGCAGCGCAATTTTACTTATCTCTTGGAACGAGAGCTAAATACCCCCGGATTTATCAAACAGATCAAGAAATAAGAGCGTAACAGAAATTCATCGAAAGGATCCTATCTTGTTTGAAATTGTTTTCCTCGGTACGTCGGCATCCGCCCCCTCGGCGCGGCGCGGGCTTTCAGCGCAGATCGTCAAGCACGACGAGTTCCGTTTTTTGATTGATTGCGGAGAAGGCACCCAGCGTCAGATTTTGCAATCCGGGCTGGGTTTCAAGCACCTCAATCACATCCTCATCACTCACGGCCACCTCGACCACATCCTGGGGCTGGGCGGCCTGCTCTCCACGTTCATGCGCTGGGAGACAATAGATGAGTTGAACATCTACAGCGGCCGCTGGGCGCTCGACCGCATCCACGACTTGCTTTATGGCGTCGTCCTGCGCGGCGCGCAACCGCCGATGAAAATCAAGATGCATGAAATTTCACCCGGCGTCTTTTTCGAGGCGCAGGATTTCACGCTTACAGCCTTTCCGGTTTTCCACCGTGGATCAGATAGCCTGGGGTTCAAGTTCGAGGAGAAGTCTCATCGTCCCTTCCTGCCGGAAAAGGCGGAGGCATTGGGCGTACCCTCCGGCCCGCAGCGCCGCGACCTGGTGAACGGCAAGAGCATCAGCCTGGCAGACGGTCGCTGCGTCGGACCGGATGAGGTGCTTGGCGCACTCAGGCCCGGGGTCAAGTTGGTGCATGTGGGAGATGCGGGTCGCACCGCGGACCTGGTCGAGACCTGCCGGGCGGCCGACGCGCTGGTCATCGAGTCCACCTATCTTGAGTCTGAAGTTGAGATGGCGAAGCAGTTCTCGCACCTGACGGCGAAACAGGCTGCACAATTGGCGCTGGAGGCCGGCGTCCGGCAATTGATCCTGACCCACCTCTCGCGCCGCTATCGCGAGAAAGATGTGCTGGCCGAAGCCCAGGCCGTCTTCCCAAACGTCAGCGTGGCGCGCGACCTGGATGTTTTTCAGGTCAAGCAGTCTTAACACGGACTCCAGCCGCGCTTAGCGCCAAAGCGGCAACCTATGGGCTAATCACTCATCCCACCCGCCCAGCATTCGTATTCCTGGCCTTGCGGAGTGAAAACCTTCGTCGGCCAGTTGTCGTCCACAATCCGGTAGTTCTTCAAGTCCGTTTGCAGCGCTTGCAGAGTGTGCTCCCCTCGTGATTGGGAGAGATGGAACGACTGCCAGTCGCCCAGATGACCGGCGCGGTTGCCAGCCGAGATGCAGGCCAGGGAAGCGCCAAGCGCATCACGCGTCCCGGAAGGAAGCGAGGCGGATCGGTAAGCTGCCGCCAGCGCAGGCGTGGCATCCATCGAGAGCGAGGCCAGGTAAGCCACGTCCAGCTCCGCACCTTGAGCGGCGCGGGCCACGTTCTGGCGGACGATGAAGGCATCCACGTTGAGCAGGGTCAGGCTCATGGTAAAGCCAATTGCGGCCAGCAAGGCTGCCGCGGCGAAGGCGCGTTCACGGCGCAGGATTTCCAGCGCAATTACAACCACCAGCAGAACGGCAAGCCAGAGCATGAAAAGGTGCGTATAAGTGCGCAAGCGGGAAAAGCCATAGGCGGCCTCGTAAAGCAGCAGGCGCTGGAAGGCCGAGACCAGGATGATCCCCACCAGGGCGACCATCCCAATGCCGAGGCCGGAAAATCCCCAGCGTTGGCTGGGACTCTCACGCTTGACGATCGCGCTCAGAACAAGATACAGCAGCAGACTGAAGAAGGCTACCGCCGCCAATTCGCCGAAACCGCGCCGGGCGTATTCGGCATAAGTGTAACCCTGGAGGGTGATGTTCGCCTGACCGCCGAAGAAATATTGGACCTGGATGACGACAAAGACGGCGAAGAGCAATACCACGCTGCCCAGCACGATAGCCGCTTCGGTGAAGCCCAGGAAGGCCGGGAGGAGGGGTTTCTCTTCACCAATCAACTTTTCGTCCTGGCTTTTACTGGCCGCGTGCAGGAAGACCCCGGCCAGCATGTATGCTCCGGTCAGGATATACACCGCGCGGAAAATGTACTCTGGCAGCTTCTCCAGGCGGAAGAGGGCGATGAGGTTGTCCAGTCGCTGGGCGAAGATCAAATCGGCCGAGGCAAGCAGGGCGGTGAAGACGGCCAGGATTGGGATGGCGATCAGGACGCCGCGCAGGATCGGCCAGACCCGGCGCGCGCCGTGATTTTCGCCCCCCTGCTCCAACTGGCGACGGTTCTGGCTGGCAAAGATCAGCGGCCGGGCGATCATGCTCCCGGCCAGTCGGAAGAAGTTGGCTGCATAATCCGAGAGGCTATACGCCAGCCAGCGTCCGCCGAGGAAGGTGATCGCCAGCACCCCCAGCAGGAAGAGCGCGAAGACATGGGACAGGAAGAGACTCAACGGCTCCTGCCGGACGAAGGTCATCGCCGCGAAGAAGGCGATGGGCAAGGTCAAAAGGAGCGCCTTCCAGGCAGGTTTGATCCCCTGCGCGCCTAGCACGACGAATCCACCAATCAGGCACAACAGAACATAAATGGCAAACGAGATGCCGGGGGCGTGCTTCCAGAACAGGAAGTCGAAGAGCCAACCCAGAACAAGGGCTGTGATCCAGAGAACATTGGGGCGTTTCATGTGCACCTCCTTGAAAATTATACCGCTACTGGTATGAACATGTAAATCTGCTCGCGCCAGGCGCAGACTTCATGTGTCTCATGTTCAGGATAGTCATGCCGGGCTTGCGGAAGCTATCAAAAAGCTTCAGATAGTATCTGATTAGGGTGTGTTTCATTTCAGTTGAAACCGTCCCGAAGGTTGGCAAAAAACGAT
>JASEHI010000105.1 GCA_030018695.1 Anaerolineales bacterium | reverse complement strand
TTTGCTTACCAGGATATCCGTCAGGGTGCGGAGAGCCGTGCCCAACTTTACTACGTCCAGTACGGTACGATCGGGACCGGCGCGACTTATACGCCGCTCCCCTTGCCGGATGATTTCTTTCAAAATCCCCGCGAAAAGCCCCAGGCTGCCTTGCGTCCGGCGCGAAAGTAGATTCTCAATCAAGTGAAAGGACGTATCGCAGCAACGCCCGGAAGAAAATTTCCGGGCGTTGCCATTTCGAGACCATCCGCAGCCAGAGCGATGGGTTGCTTGTAGCAGCAGACGCTTTTTTCTGATTCTGATGGAATTTGTGGTTAAGGGCTGACACCCGACATGGAAGTTGAGATGAGCAAATTATGCAACCAGTTTCGATGGTAGACAAAACCATTCAGTTTGTGAGTTGGTGAGGAATAACTCTGACTGACTTTGGCGCGTGGGCAGTAAGGTCCAAAATCGTGCAACAATGCCCTATATGTTTATAGCCATCCCATTGCTCGTTACTCATTGCAGCAACGTCTCCAACAAAAGCCCTTCACAGATGCTGTCGGCGGTAAAGAGGCCGCTCATGATGGAGCCGTACATCCCGCCACCGGGGGTGGATTTGGCGCCGGTCAGGTACAGGTTTGGGATGGGGGTCAGCGGTCCCATGCGGTTCAGGCTGCTCTGGGCTGGGGTCTGTGCCCGGTCGTACCAGGCTCCACCGCTGCTCAGAGTATACCTGTCGTAGGTCAGCGGCGAGGCCACGTCTTTGACCAGGATGTGTTCCCGCAGCCCCGGGATGAGGGTTTCGGCGGCCTCTATCATCCGCCCGGCGAAATGGTCCTTCAGTCGCCGGTAGGCCCGGGTGCGCCTCCGTCCCCACTCGGTGCGCCACCCGGCCTGGTAGTCCATCGGCACCGGCGTCAGCAGGAGGTCCATAACGTGCGTGCCCGGCGGGCACAGGCTGGGGTCGCGCAGCGAGGGGACAGACAGGCCGACACCTACCTCCATCGGGTCGGGCATCTGCCCAGCCCGCGCGATGTAATAGATCTGCTCATTGGCTTCGTAGGTGGGATGGTAGAAGATCGAGCCGCAATCAAGATCCAGGCCCGAAAGATCCATCTCCACCCCCAGGTGCACCACCAGCCCGGGTAGGCTCATCTCCGCCCCCCGAATCCTTTCGGCCAGCCCGGTCGGTAGATGCTCCTCGCCGATCAGTTGCAGGAAGGTCAGCCGGGTGTCGGCGTTGGAGATGATGTGCCTGGCGCTGATGGTTCGGCTTCGCTCACCACAGGTCTGCTGGTCATCCACCAGCTCCACCCCCACGGCGGCCCCTTTGTCGTCCAGGACGATGCCGCTGACCAGCGTGTTCAGCATCAGCTCCCCTCCGTGGCTCCGCAGGCCCTCGGCGAAGGCGTCGGACAGTTTCTGATAACCCCCTTTGGGATACCAGGCCCCGCCGGTATGGTAGCTCATCAGCATCATCGTCATGAACAGAGCCGAGATGCGGGAGGCGGGCAGGCCGAGGTACGGCCAGGTGGTGGGGAGGACGGCCTTCAGGCGCGGGTCGTCAATGTGCTCGTCGAGCAGGTCCCTAAAAGTGCGATTCAGGTACTTGACGGTCAGGGGATAGTGGTCGGCCAATTCGGCCAGCTCTTCTCCGGCTCCATGCCAGTACTGGGTCGGCAGGCTGTTGATCTCCAGCCAAATCTCCTCCAGCATGTGGTAGTAGAGAGCGACGTTCTCCTTCTGGTCGGGGAAGGCGGCGGCCAGTTCCTCCTGGTAGCGGGCCACGTCGGTGTAGACCTTCAGGACGAGGCCGGGGTAGATGAACTTCTGGTAGGGTTCCAGCTCGATGAAATCAGGCCCCGGCAGCCCCAGCCGCGAGACGATGCGCTCTACCGGCTGGCCCGGCCGCAGCCCGCCGATGACATGCGGCACGTCGAAGGTGAACCGCTGGCCGCGGCAAACGCGCTCGTATGAGGTAACGTAGCCGCCCGGCCGGTCGTGCTTTTCCACGACCAGGGTGCGCAGCCCGGCCTGGGCCAGGAGCGCGCCGCAGGTCAGCCCGCCGATGCCGGCGCCGATGACGATAACGTCGTAGTCTGCTTGTGAAGTCATTGTTGCCTCCTCTAGTACTGGATGTCGCAACTTGTTGCGGACGGACGCGAACAAATTCGCGGGCTCTCTGGGAATTGCCGTGACTCAATTGCTCAGAGGGGACGACAGTCCCCGTATTTGGCGGTCGCATACGGCTCGCACACCACACCTGGGGCGTCGGACTGTCGTCCGCCGCGAGCTGGGCTACGCCCCGCGCTCGCAGCGTGAATCACTGGCCGATACGGTGCAATGGTTCCTGGAAAACAAACGGCTGTTTGCACGACCGCTGGCCACCGACCGTTGACCGCTGACCGTTGACCGCTGAAGAAAGATCGACACGAATGCCGCGAATGGACGAATGACACGAACGGTAAAGCTGAGCCGCGCCCACCCGCCGCCGCGAGCAAGACCAACCTGTCACATCTCTACCAGCCAATCTTTGCCTTGCCTCTGAACACCGGATTTTAGCGCAGCCAAAAATCTGGATCGTGATTGGTCGCTCATCAAAGCTTGTTTTACTGGCGGCAGGCGAAGAAAACCGCCGACGAACCCACGCAGAAACTGCTGGCTGATGCTCTGGGGGTCGTCAAAAAGCTGGTTTTGCAGCGTCCCTCTTTCAAGGCTTGCCAGGATTACCCGTTCGAAAGTTGTCTCGGGGTGGAGCACACGCTGCTCTCTTTTGACCAGCCTGACGGCGTCTTTGTGACAGGTCAGCGCGCAGACGCCGCAGCCCAGACAGATGGTTTCATCTATTTTTGGGTTTTTGGGCTTTTTTGTCGGAGGATTCACGATTGGCGCCATCTCGATAGCGTGGATGGGGCACGCTTTTGCGCACTTTTCACACCCGGTGCACTTTTCTTCGTCAATATGCGAGATATAAGTGGAGGTGACGATCGTATTTGGGAAGCCATGTTGGCTGACCCCGAGCAATAAATTGCAGCAGCAGCCGCAACAGTGACACATAAAGCCAACGTTCTTCTGTACGTTGTCCGCGCTCAACACCAGCTTGAGTTCTTTCGAGCGGGCGATATTTTCCAGCATCTCGGACCTGGAGACCTCTCTGGCCAATCCATGCCGGATCAGGATGTCGGCGCTAGACCCAAAAGAGGAGCAGGTTTCTAGCGGCGCCTTACAGGGTTTCTCTCCCACGTGAAGTTTCTCGTGCCGACAAGAACACAAACCGATGGAGAACTTGTCTGCATTTTCGACGATTGCAGTGGCCTTTTCGTAGTCCAGGATTTCTACGTAATCTGCTTCATTGATTGCTTCTTCGTGGGGTAATACCCTCAAAATCGACACCTTCTCGCCGTGTTTGAAGTTTGCCGCATAGAAGGCGTGGTCTCCGTGCATATAATCGTGGAACAGCCTGGCCCACTCTGCAGACCGCAGTTCCCCCCTGGTGCGCATCATCGTATTCTCAAATATCCCCACCGCCAGCGGAGCAGGCATGTAATGGTATTGATCCTTAACCCAAACGTCAAAGACAAGCCCCTTTTCGCACAGGCTTTCGAGGGTCGCGCGTAACTCTGCTTGAGCGTATTTTGTAGAGCGTGCCACCTGTTTCAAACTGGAAAGACCGTACGGCATCTTGACCAGGACTTCCGCCTCTTGTGGGGTGTAGAGTTCCTTCAAGATTTCGTAGAGGGTCTCGTTCCAGGGCGCCCGCGTGGGGAGGCTATCGATCTTTTTCCCCAATCTTCGATAGATATCCTTGGCATTACTATGAGCCATCGCAACCTCCTTTGGAGTGGTTCGTTTGCTATCCAACAGGACTCATTCACACCGTCTGAATCCATCGTTGCTGCACCTGCGAATTCGCCTCGTGAAGCGACCTAGCACACATTCAGCTTGCAAGCACCCTGGGCGGCGTTCTGAACTGCGAACGCCTGTCGAAGGGTGCGGTTAAGGCCAGTTTCCGGCACGTTTCGACTGCGCTCAACGTGCCTGTTGTGTGAATCTGTGATCTACTGAGTCTAGCCAGTTCCATGTCACTCATACTTCCTCCCGCCAGCCCCTGGCGGCAATATCCGCCTCGGTGATCGGCCGGGAAAAGAGATTGTCCATCTTCAGCAGCAGCGCCATCTTGCCCTGGGCTTTGTACTGGCCGGTCATGAGCGCCTTCGCCCCGCTCAGCTCCTTGCGAGCGATGGCCAGCCAGACATCAGCCGGCGTGGTAATGGTTAAGGTCGGCTCGGCAGCCACGCCCCGCTCACAGCGGCACTGGCCGCCTGCGATGGTCAGGTACCAGTCGCCGCCCCCTTCGCCGCCTGCCTTGGGCGCAGTCGAAGGGCTGACGTGAAACTGAATAATGGCCTCCAGATCGCCGGCTTGCCCAGGGTTGAAAGCCAGCGCCATGCCTTCGATGGCCTGGGCGCAGGTGCGCGGTCGTGTATCGAGTGTTTCGTTCGACATTCTCGTTCTCCTTACAGTTTTGGATGGCTGAAAATATTGTCGAATTGTAACAGCACGTTCAGGTCGCCAGCGGCGGTATAGGCCCCGCTCAGGAAGGCCTCGGCGCCGCTGCGTTCCCCCCGGGCGACAGCCGTCCACACCCCGGCCGGGCTTTCGATCGTGAGCGTGGGGCGATCGGCCTCGCCGGGGTGGAAGGCGCAGCGACCCGAGCCGATCTCCAGATAGCCCGCGCCGCCGCCGTCGCCGCTCAGATAGAACTGAACGGTGGCCTGCAGGTCGCCGGCCGCGGTGGTGTCGAAAGCCAGGGGCATGAACTCGACCAGTTGCAGGCCGGTTATGCCATCGGGTATCCCGCCGATCCGTTGGCCGCCCAGCCGCGCCGCGGCGCGTTGGGGATACCAACGCGGGAAGAGGGACGAAAAAACGATCCCACCGGCCACGCCTGTCAGGGGGAGGATGACGCCGACGATCAGACTGGCCGGGAAATCCAGCCCCAGTTTCACAAGGTTGAGAACTGCACCCATGGTGAAAATGACCCCCCAGGCAGCGGTGATAATCTGGTTGGTCTCGATGAAGATGGGGTCCCTCCAGAAAGCGCGCTCCCAATCTTCCCTGGCGTACTCGCAGGTAAAGGGGCTGCGAGCCGCGAGCGAGCCCCACGCAACGCCAGCCAGGGCAACGTACACCAGAATGCCGCCGTAGGTCACGAAAAGACTGGCTCCGGTTGCCAGCGTGACGAAGAAGGCGACAGCAAAATAGCCCAAAGTGACCAGCTCGAGTGTTTTGTAGTTTCGGGTGTAAACCCGGTAACCGTTGAGCAGCAGGGCAGCCAGGAACGCCCCGCCCATCCCGGCCACGTCCAACCCTGGCCCCGAAAGCGACCAGTAGATAATCCAGGGCACGAAGCCGATGAAGACCCAGGCCATGCCAGGGATACGAGATTTCTTGGTCATTGCATCACTCTCCTTTAGCGGTCGGAAAGAGCTGATTGAAGCGGATCAGCAAGCCGAGGTCGCCCTCGACAGAGTACTGACCCTGCATCATCGCCTGCGCCCCGTCCAGCTCCCCCCGGCTGATAGCCAGCCAGACCTCCGCTGGGGTGTGGATGGTGAGCGTGGGGGCTGGATGATTCCCTTCGTAGGCGGCGCATTTACCCCCAGCGATATGTAGATAGTACTGCCCTGGCTCCCCGCCGCCTGTCCTGAGCCCCGTCGAAGGGCTGACGTCGAACTGGATCACGGCCTGCAGAGCTTGCCCTGTGCCTGTCGAAGGGTCGCCTGCCGCCTGAGGGTCGAAGATTAGCGCCATCCCGGCGACGATATCGCGCATGGTATCGCGGGAGGTGGGCGGTGGCAGCCTTGCCCCCCCTCCGCTCTCTCTCAATTCGGCTTCGTCTTCCGGGCGGGCCACGACGCTGTTCCAGTAGGCGTTCGCCATCCGGGAGTAGACGGCGGGGTCCTCCACCAGGGGCCGGTCGAGCACCGCCTGCGTCTCCGGCGTGACGCGGCCCTGCTCGACCACTTCACACCCGGCGCGGCGAGCGGCTTCGGTGTACCACCGGACGCTTTCCCCCAACGCCGGCTGCCCTAACAACTCCCCACAGGTACACAAGATGGTGGCGACCAGGTCCGAATCAGGGCCGGAAGTGAAGCAGCGGAAGGTCTCCACTAGCGCCGAAAAGTGATGCCGCTCCGGGAAGCCGCAGTTAGAGATGAGCACCATTCGCTTGGGCCACGCTTCCTCGTGGCGCATCGGGTGGATGTATTGATCGCCCCGTTTGACGATGAAAGGCAGGGCCAGGGGGATGTGGCGATCCATAAAGTCTTTCATCAGTCCGCTCACGGTGAAGATATAGAGCGGCGTGGCGTAGACGACGACGTCCGCCTGACGGATATTCTCCAGCAGTTCGGGCATATCGTCCTTCTTGTGAACGCACACGCCGGGCGTCTTGGTCCAGCAGGTGAAGCAGCCCAGGCAGTACTCGATCTTTTTGTCCTTGAGATAGATCACCTCCGTCTCGGCGCCTGACTCTCTGGCGCCTTCCAGGAAGGGCAGCAGGATGCGATCGGTGTTGCTCTTTCGCCCACGCGGACTGCCGTTAAAGGCCACGATTTTCATTTTTCACCTCCGATTGTGATTTTCGTTCGTTCTGTGAAGGGCGAACGCCTTGTAATGACCGGCTTCATAGTTTGGGCGGCGTGAGGGGCGGGAGATTGCGCACGCGCGCCAGGGTTTGTTCGAGCCAGGCAAGCTGCGCTTCGTAGTGAGCCATGCCGTAGTCGAGGGTCATCTGCCAAAGCTCGGCAGCGCGTTCGACGCCGATTTTGGCATAGTTGCGGTCGATAGCGGCCTGCACTTCACTGCGATACTTTGCCAGTATGGCGCGGATGGCGGCCGCGCGGGCTTCCAAAAGGTGGGCAATGTCTTCGTTGGCAAGCTCGTGGGCGAAGAAAATCTGGATCAGCCAGTCCTGACGAACAGGCTCCAGCGGGCGCGGGGTGGTAAGCCAGCGCCGCAGCTCTTCTGCTCCAGCCGGGGTGATGTGGTAGACGTAGCGATTTGGCCGGCCTTCCTGGGGAACGAACTCGGATTCTACCCAACCCTTATCTTGCAAATGTTCCAAAGATTTATAGATATGGCTTTGGGTGGCCGACCAGAAATGGGCGACAGACTCATCGAAATACTTTTTCAAGTCGTAGCCGCTCATGGGCTGGAATTGGATAAAGCCAAGAATGGCGTGATCGAGGGGCATGGTTTTCCTATTCGTTTTTCATGCGCTTCAACGCGGCGGTGAGTAGAGCGGCGCCCAAAATTTCATGGGTTCTCCCTGTGCCGATTTATCTGGCAACATAATAAATACCGCAGCTATGTGACTATATAGATATATTACTACAAATGATTATGTCTGTCAAGAGGGAAGTGGACAATCGAAGGCGTTTAGGACTTGTTCGGAACGGATTGTTCGGGTACACTTGACGCTGTGCTTGGACATTGGTATTGGTCTCCTTGGTCGGAATCAAGTAAACCAC
>JASEHI010000104.1 GCA_030018695.1 Anaerolineales bacterium | reverse complement strand
GGATGACGCTCAGGCCGGTCTGCCCGCCGAGGAGGACGGCCACGCTCGAAACATCCACGCCGCGCGCCTGCATCTCGTCCAGCTTAAACCTGCCAAACACGTCATCCCCGCACACACCGACGAAGGCCACCTTCAACCCCAGCCGGGCCGCCCCGCAGGCGAAGATCGCCGACGACGAGCCGACCGTCAGCGCGGCAGAGTCGACCAGTTTTTCCACTTGGCCGAATTCAGGGGTGACGTTGCCTGACAAGATTAGGTCCGGATTGATTTCGCCTGCCACTAGAATGTCGAATAGTCTCATGGTCGTTAGTCAGATAGTCAGATAGTTGGTTAGTAGGCTTTGAACCAATCAAACGGCGCTTCAGCGGTGTAGAAGGCGGTGATGGGTTTGCCAAGTTCGACGCAGAGCGCGGTGAGACCGGAGAGGCGCTCGCGACCGGTTGTGCGCAGGAAGGCAAGACGGGCTTCCCCATCCAAACCGATGGCTTCCTGCCAGACAGCGCGCCCGACGGCGATGCCGGAGGCTCCGGCCTTGCAGGCAACCTTAACTTGCCGGATGTAGGTCTCGAAGGCAACGGCGGCGGAGAGTAAAATCCAAGGTGTGTCAGAGGCGGCGGTGATTTCAGCGCAGGTCGCGGCCCATTGAGTTTCGTCCGGGTCGGCAACGTCGAGCGGGAACTCGGCCTTGAGCACGTCCACGCCGAGGGGCGTCAGGCGGCGGGCAGTTTCGGTAACAACGTAACGTTTCTCGTCCGAGGAGAGTTTCTTCGCCGCCGGGTCGAGCGGATAGGAGAGCGGCTCGAGCATAATGCCCAGGTCATAACGGGCGCACTCATCTGCCACCTGCCGGACGAAGGCCTCGATATCAGGGGCGGTGGGCGAGTCGGGATGATAATAGACCAGTAATTTGATCATGCTGGCGCCCATACGTTTGGCCTTTTCAACGTTCCAGCCGGGGAGGATCTGGCTCTGACGGGCGTTGGGCGCGCCGCAGTAGCCGGTCGATTCGACTGCCACCACGAACGCCGATTTGCCAGGCAACACGCCCGCGGCGATGGCCTGGGCGGCAGAAACTTCCGGGTCGAGCAGCACAGCCGTGGACAGGTCCGCGAGGGTGGCGGTCACGTCCAGTTTGAAACGCGAGAGTTCGGCGTTATCCATAAAAGCCGGGTTGGCTTTGCGCAGGTTCTGGCGATGGTCAAGGGCGAGGCAGGTGAAGGTGCCGCGTTCAGAAGTACATTGTTGAAAACCACGAAGTTTTCCAATTGAGATAGATTTCATTAATCACCACAGATGAACACAGATAAATGGGATGGGTTGATAAATTACGGACATGTCACGCGGAAGGCAGTGAGAATCCGGTTCTTCAGGATAAAACTGACATTGTGCAGGCGGCCCCAGGCGCAGGCAGCGTCGAAGTCCACGTCCATGCAAGAACCGATTTACCTGGTCACAAACCTCGACTCAGCCGATGAAGCCTGCCGTTGGTATCAAAAGCGGTTTCATATCGAAACGTTCTTTTCTGACCAGAAGAGCCGTGGCTTTCATCTGCACAAAAGCCATATCGCCGACCCGTTGCGTTTGGCTCATCTGATGTTGGCAGCTTGCTTGGCCTACATCTGGATCGTATTCTTGGGCGCTCTGGCCATGGAGACAGGATTACATCGCATCATTCACCGCTCAGACCGCTGCGATTTGAGCCTGTTCCAACTCGGTTTCAGGGTGCTTGATTTCCTGTTGGACAACGATCTGCCTATTCCAGTCACGTTTGCTTTGTCTGAACATGCTATCTCAGAATTTGTCCGGTAGAGAAATTTGGAATTAGGGTTTGATCGTGGAATCCAGAAGACAGGGATTCCGGAAGGTTCTTTGAGGGTAAAAGATTATCAATTTTTTTTGGCATCCTCCTTACTTGTTTTGCTCATGATAGTTTGACCACCGAATCCAGGTTGTTGGGCTGGTCCGGGTTGAGTCCCTTGGAAAGGGAGCGTTCAAAGGCAATCAACTGGCCGACGGGTAGGTAGAGCACATTGCGGATGGCTTCACCCACGCCCGATTCAAACTGGACATCCGCCTGCTCTTCGCCCACGGTCAGGACCCGCCCCCCCAGGGCTTTCACATCCGCCAGCACCGCCGATTCTTGAGCAGCGTTGACCGATGACCGCAACCCGACCACCAGCGCCGACGGCGTGACCATTGATTTTGGCCCGTGGCGAAATTCCATGAAGTGGAACGGCTCGCTGTGACTGAGCGACATCTCTTTCATTTTCAGGCTGAGTTCGCCGGCCTGGCCGTAGCGCGGACCCGAGCCGAGCCAGTAGAAGCGGTCTATGCTGGCATCGCGTCCCAACTCGGCGGCGAGGAGGGCGTAATTTTTCAGCAGCCGCCTCCCGGCTTCGGGCAGTTTCGACAGGCTGGCAAACAAGTCCTCGCGCCCGGCCCACAGGCAGGCCAGCGCCGCCGTGCCGAGATAAAGCGTGGAAAACGCCCGCGTCTGCGCCACCGACTGCTCCTGCCCGGACGGCAGGACGATGTTCAGCGCGCCCATCTTCGCCAGCGGCATGCCGCCGTAGCAGAAGAGTGTGACTAATTCACCGCGTTTCCCAGCCAGGAAGGCTTCGCAGGCGCGCAGGGTCTCGGTCGTTTCGCCTGAGCGGCTGACCGCCACCAGCAGGGTTTTCCCGTCCACGTAAGAGGAGCGGGGAGACAGCCAGAGTTCAGAAGCGGGGAAGGCGCGCGCCGGGAGGCCGGTCAGTTCCTGGGTCAGGGCGGCGGCGGCCAGGGCCAGGTAGTAGGTGGAACCGCAGCCAGTGTAGATAATTTGGCTGTAACGGCGGGCAGGCTGGAGGTCCAGAGCGGCCCGGCGATTTTCCGTCAGCACCTCCAGCGCGGCAGACCAGGCTTCCGGCTGGGAGAATATTTCGGTGCGGGTGTATTGTCCTTTTTCCATGTTCAATCCTGTAGAATTCGCTGCGCGTTGCGGAAATAAATTTTCTCGAGCACGTCATCCCGGCAGGTACAGGCCGTGGACGTGCCAGCGGCCCTGTAGCGGGATGGGGGCGGCATTGTAGTTGAAGTATTCGTCGTCGGTTTCGAGGAAACGGTAGATGACGCGGTAGGCTTCGGGGTACGGCCCCATGTCCGAGCCGAAGAGGATGCGGTCGGCGTATTGCAGGAAGAAGCGCCGGGCGGTGTAGGGCTGGCGGCCCAGTTCGCCGATGCGAGCGGAGATGTCCACGTAGAAATTCGGGCAGTGCTCGAGCAGCGCCCCCATCCAGCCCAAGTTCTCGGCGTAACAGCCGACGTGCGCGCCGATGAAAACTAAGGGATGCCAGGCCGTCCATGATGTGCATAAAGGGCGGGAAGGGTGGGCTGGTGAAGGCCCAATCGGGATGGTTGCCGAGTTCCTCCCAGCGCTCATTGGTCTCGTCCAGCTGGTCGAAGAAGGCGGCAGGGTCGGCGACGTGGATCATGACCGGCAGGCCGAGTTCGCCGGCCGTCTCCCAGATGGGGACCAGGCGTGGGTCGTCCACGTCCACCAACCTGCCAGTGTGGTCTTTGACGTGCAGACCGAGTCCCTTCCAGATTTTCAACCCCTGCGCGCCGCGTTCTTTCTGGACCCGCAGCCTGCCCGCCGCCCATTCGGGGAAGGCGTCGCCTTTTTCGGGCCACGGGCTCCAGTCCACGCCGCCGAAGATTTTGAAACGCTCGGGGGCAGGCTGTTTGAAGTAGTCGAGATGGGCGTTGAGCAAATGCTCGCCCCAGCCGCCGTCCAGATCCACGTAGCAGACGATTCCGGCCGCGTCGAGTTGGTCGAGCAGTTCGGAGAGCGGACGCTTGTCCCAGCCGCCGCCGAAATCCTCGCCGAGGTGGTTATGAGCGTCGAAGGCCGGGAAGCGCGGTTTTTCAACTTGGGTTACCTTGGTGACGAGTTTGGATTGAGGGCGGAAGTTTTGGAGAAGCATTATTTGACAGCCCCCGCGGTTAATCCGCGAATAATAAAGCGTTGGAAAATAAGCGCAAGCAGAACAGGAGGCAGGCTAGCAAGCACGCCTGCGGCAGTGATCTTTAGATATTCTAGGCCAAGTTTGGTGCTAAACTCACCAATCAATACGGGTAATGTCTTTGCATCGACATTAGTAAAAATGAAGGCGTACAAATACTCATTCCAGGACGCGATGAAGGCAAATATTATCACGCTGACCAACCCTGGGCTAGAAAGCGGCAAGATTATCCTGAACAGTGCTCCCAGATGTGTACAACCATCAATGCGGGCTGCGTCCTCCAATTCTGATGGGATAGAAGCAAAATAACCGCGCATTAGCCAGATAACCAAAGGCAGCACAATGCTGATATCTACCATTATCAAACCAATATGCTTGTCAATAAGTTTCAACTGGCGCATGATCACATACAATGGCACGACCAAAATGATCGGAGGCACCAATTGAACGGCCATCATGACTAAGACCATCAAGTTACTGCCTTTGAAGCGTAGTCTCGCAATAGCATAGGCGGCCAGCACACCAAGATAGAGGCAGATGACCATCGTGGTTACCGCAATAATGGCTGAGTTGCCAAGTGACTGGATAAAAAGTCTCACGTTGACCGATTCACTGCCGCGGTCAAAAAACAATGAGTAATAATTTTCCAAAGTCAGGTGGGAGGGTATCCAGCGCAACGGAACGGTCAGCAGGTCGATCTTCAATGAGAGGGACGATACAATAAGCCATAAATATGGCACCGAGGTCCAAATAACGATACAAATGACAGCCACATAGAGAAGGATCTTTTTTATTTTTCGAGGCATGTCATATCTCCACAACTCGCTTATATGCCGAACGGATATAGGCCACGGCCGGAATGAGTATCACCAAGCTGGTGAGATATGCCATCGCTGCACCGTAACCGAATCGCAAGGACCGGAAGGTCATGGCATAGATCCTGAGGGTGGTCAATTCGGTTGTGCTGAACGGCCCACCACCGGTAATAACATAAATCAACTCGAAAGTCTGAAAACCCCAGATGAATTGCAACATGCCCGCTATCATTAAGACCGGAAGAATCATGGGCAGGGTGATTTTTAAGAATGAGTACCATTCCGTTGCACCGTCTACACGACTGGCTTCATATAAGTCATCAGGGATCGTCTGAAGAGCGGCTAATACCAGAATAATGGTAAAGGGCGTCTCTTTCCATACGTTCGCAAGAATCACCAATACTGTGGCTGTTACAGGTTCGGCAAGCCAGATCCGATAATTATCAATGAGATGAAGTTGAGTCAATAAAGCATTTAATGCACCATAATCGGCGTTATAAATCCATTTCCACATCGCGGCATTAACTATTGAAGGCATAGCCCATGGAAGAATCATCAAGCCGCGTACAAAACCTCGGCCGAAAAATTTCTGGTTCAGCACCAGGGCAATTGCCACTCCAAGCACCAACTCCAAAATGGTTGACACCAAGCTGAACCTGAACGTTGCATTAAGCGAGTTCAGGTAACGAGGATCATGCAACAAATCCCAATAATTTTTGAACCAGATAAAGGCGTCGTTTTGAGGGCGCGGTAAATCTCGTTGTTGCAGACTCAACCATAACGAGCTCAGCAGGGGGAGTAATACGATGGCGAGTATGGCAAGCATGGCTGGAGCGATCAGTACCACCCCGAGGGTACGAGGATCGTCAAATATGGCACGATATCTGGCCTTGGTTATTCGCATAGTTGTATCCATGCACTAAAGAGAGGATGCCCGCCTCAGTGAGGCGGGCATCCGATGGTTCAGGGAAAATTAAGGCTTGCACGCAAATTGAGACAAACCAGCCGCGATATTGTCCAATGCCTGTTGGGCAGTCTGCTTCCCGGCAAGAGCCTTATGTATCTCAGCTGTGCTGATATCAACAAAGTCACCGTACCAGGTCAGAGTTGAAAGGCCGCGCGCGGTGGAAAGCTGGGAGGAGAAGTCTGCCCAGAACGGATACTTTGCGATCAGCTCGGGATCCGTATAGAGATCCACCCAGATGGGCAACAAGCCAATTTCATTCGCCAATGCCTTATTCGTATCTTTGCTGGTCATGAACTCAATGAACTTCCAGGCGGCTTCTTTGTGCTCGGAGCCTATCGGAATTGCATATGCTTCAGGCAGGGTCAGGGCAGCGCTCTGGCCAGCAGTCACACCAGGCACCAATCCTACTTTGATCTGATCCACGACTGTAGAAACGTTTGGATCGTTGGCGTATGCCATCAAGCCTGCAATACCTTGCGGCATGAACAGGGAACCGCCTGTCAAAAACACATCCTGCGAAGCAGCCTGATCGTAAGTCAAGCCTGCGGGGTTCGATACGCCGTCATTAAGTGTGCCGACCATGAATTCCAGCGCGGCCAGAGTGTTTGCGTCTTTATTAAGTAGGAAGCAACCCTGCTTGTCCACGATTTCGCCTCCAAAGGCATAGGTCCAGAAATGGAATTCGTTGCCAAGCGACCATTCCTGATTCCAGAATGGCGCCATGCCGTATTCGACAACGCCCTTTTCTTGGGCGGCCTTGCTCTGAGCCACCAATTCATCCCAGGTGGCAGGAGGGGTGGCAAAGCCTGCGTCAGCAAGTTTCTGCGCGTTGTAATAGAAGAAGCGGGTATCGTTGTTCCACACAATACCGTGCAGAGTGCCATCTGGACAGCTGAAAAGATCCACCAGGCCCGGGATCATGCCATCGGCATAGCCAGCGGGCATAAAGTCATCGAGTGGGGTCGTCCAGCCTGCGCCGCACCATTGGGCAACCCAGCCATTGTCGAATTCAATGACATCATAGGCGCTGCCCTGCGTCGCCATTTCGGGCAGGACGCGATCAGCAACTGAATCCCAGTCGCTTTGTATTAATTCGACCTTGATGCCCGTTTGATTCTCGAACTCGCGGATGCGGGCTTCAAAAGCGCCAGTCAAGTCGGCCTCATGCTTCGGGAAGATGACCGTGATCGTCTCCGCTTCTGGCTGGGGAGCCTCTGTCGCGGCGGGGGGTTCCGTTGCCACAGGTGCTACGGTTGGTTTTGGGCCGCATGATGAGAGCAATATTACGCCGATCATCAGCAACGCGGCCATCATATAGTTTTTGGTTTTCATTTCGATTCTCCTTGTCGAGTATTGAAAAGTCCTAGTTCTAACGGAATTTGTGGTTTCGTTGCAATTGGACTTTTGACAAAGCAATATAGACCCAGTTTGATCTGGGCCTGAAACAGCACATTTACAACTGAACAATCGAGCCGATTCTGCTCAGGTGTGGCCCTTAAAGACCACTGGAAGTCGTGGCCGACGAGCTAAAACGGTGCCTTTGCGGCGACCTGGGGAATTACCCCGCCGTTTGGGTTCAAGTGCTGGTGTCCCAAACTGCCGAATAATCCGTCCGAAATCGCGCTGGACCTGACTTGGCGAAAGGGTACGGGTCTTCGTGGCAGGCAGCGAGCGTTCCCAGGGGCGGGGCTGATTTTCGGCCTCGTGGCGAGCGACCCAGAGTTGGAGATAGGCCAGATGGGCCAAAGACCACCAACTTTCTTCGTGCGCTACGATTGGGGTTTGGAAAT
>JASEHI010000103.1 GCA_030018695.1 Anaerolineales bacterium | reverse complement strand
GGGAGTTAGTGCTTGCCTCGGCCGCTCACCTCCAGCGCATCTTGCCGGGGGCTGTTCTTGTTGGCGGAAGCGCCTCGGCTTTGTACGCGGAGCATCGCTTATCCGCTGATGCCAACCATGTACTGACCGATCTCCGGCAGCACTTCGACCAGGTGCTGGCTGAACTGGAGGCGGTTGCCGGCTGGAAGACGGCCCGCGTCAAGCGTCCTGTCCAGATTCTCGGCAACCTGGACGGTATCGAAACTGGGGTGAGGCAACTGATCCGCGATGAGCCGCTGGAAACCATCCAGATCGAGTACCTGGGCGAAAAGCTCACCATCCCTACAGAAGCCGAAATGCTGCGCATCAAGGGAGTGCTGATCTTGCAGCGCAACGCCACCCGCGACTATCTCGATTTCGTTGCCCTGGCCGATCACATGGGCGCGGAGAAAATGATAGAAGCCCTGCGACCTTTCGACCGTCTTTACCCTCAGCCGAACGGAGAATCGGCCTTGCAGCAGTTGCAGATCCAGCTTGCCAATCCACTGCCCTACGACCTCGAAGAGCTTAACCTGGCCGAATACAAGAACCTTGATCCGCATTGGCGCAACTGGCAGACGGTGAGGGCAGTGTGCGCCGACTGTGCTACCCTGATCTTTGATCGCATTGTTGGTCTTGAGGATTGATGGGAGCTTGAGGGCATTGCGAAACGCTACGAGCTGATGCTCGACGTGTGGAGGCGGGAAGGGAATTATCAGGCATAGCTGCTTGACTTTTCTGGTGGGGTAATTATAATGAGGCTCAGAGGAGTAAGTCAGTTCGAGCATTAGATTGAGGGTTTCTAGCTCGACAATGTTAGATTTCACGCCTAAACGCTGGTTGAGTAGGGCGACGCTCTTCCGCCCGTATCGAAACCGGCGTGTGGGCGCAATCCGCTGGTCTCGATACGGCAAAAACCGCCTACTCGACCGACGGGTTGCGTACACCTGTTCTAATCTAACATTGTCGAGATAGATATATCGGCGTTTTTGAACATGGTGGGGTGGATATCAGAATTGTCGCTCAAAATGACAAATATAATTATTGGGATATTGCAATTAATGAAATAATTGAAGGACTTCGTACTGCAATTAAGTGGTGGAAAACGGATGGAAGATATACGGAAGAAGAGGCAGAAGAACAGAATTTTATAGATTGTATGAACCAGCAAGAAGAAGTAAGCAAATCATTCTGGGATGAAATGTATGATCTTGGATTATCAGAAGACTACTTTGGGGGCAGAGATTGATATTGTAATAATTCACGATTTTTCCCAAGCCTGCTAAAAAGAGCAAATCGATTACCTCAGAAAAAAACACTAACAACCGCTTATATCTAACCTTGCTTCGCTCATGCCATTTACGCACCAATATCATATCTAGCGGCTTGCGAAGCGAGTCTTGCTGGCCCCGCTCGTCTTCTTACCCAGGGCGTTAGGCGCTTATCGATCTGGATAAAGACAGGAAACTATATGAAATGCCCAAATTGTAGTAGTCATGAATTTGAACGTTTGGATTATGCCATTGTATGTTGTACCAATTGCTCCTCATTATGGGATCCATATATGTATCCAGGCTTTCCTAAACCAACAGTAGAAATTGGTCAGATTTGGGATACCGATTTAGACGATGAAGATGAAGAGAATGAAGATGATCTTGAAGATTGGGACGAGGAAGAAGAGAAAGATGATGAATTCTAAGAATGATGGTTTACACAGACAGATCTACTTTCCGCGAAAAGCGGCTGTTGTGGGACGAAGCCCTGCTGATATATGAGAAAACGGGTTTTTCACCAGACTCCAGGTAGTTATTCAAAATTTGACAAAATACCCTTCTCCTGCTATACTGACGCTCGTTGAAATTGACCTTCACTGTCCCTGCCGAAAGACAGCGACAGTTGTGTGTGAGAAAAAGTGCTCGTGGTATGTGAAAACCCCCGGCAGGAAAACTCCGCAGGGGTGTTTTTGTATATCCTGACATTAAACTATTTTGAAAGAGGAAAAACACGTAATAATGAGTAACACCGGAAAATTGAGAATTATTCCCATCGGGGGACTGGGCGAAGTGGGCAAGAACATGATGGCCTACGAATATGAAAACGACATCCTGATCGTAGACGCCGGCATGATGTTCCCCGACAACGATATGCTCGGGATTGACTACATCATCCCCGACTTTGAATATCTGCTGGATAAGGCTGAGCGCGTGCGCGGGATCATCATCACGCATGGGCATGAAGACCATATTGGAGCAATCCCCCACCTGCTCGGCCTGGTCTCGGCGCCGGTCTACGCCACGCCCCTGACCCGCGGCCTGATCGAGGTCAAACTGGCGCGCAACGGCTTCGCCGGGAAGGCCGACTTGCATACCGTGCAAGCCGGTGAAATGATCCAGATCGGCCCATTCCAGGTCGAACTCTTCCACGTTTGCCATTCCATCCCGGATGCCGTCGGGTTGGGCATCAATACGCCGGCCGGACTGATCGTCCACAGCGGCGATTACAAGTTCGACCAGACGCCGGTTGACAATTGGCCGACCGACTTCGCCAAATTAGCCGAGTTCGCCAAACGCGGCGTCGCCGTGCTGCTGGCCGACTCGACCAACGCCGAACGTCCGGGTTGGACGCCCTCGGAACGGGTCATTGATCCGGCGCTGGATGAGGTGCTCGAAAACGCGCCGGGACGGGTGATCATTGCCACCTTCGCTTCACTGATAGCGCGGATGCAGCAAGTCGCGAACGCGACGATGAAGCACAAGCGCAAAATGGCCTTCGTCGGGATGAGCATGGTGGATAACGCCAAAATGGCGCGCAAATTGGGCTACCTGGATATTCCCGAAGGAACCGTGGTGAGCCTGGATGAGGCGAAGAACCTGCCCGCCAGGCAGGTCGTCTTGATGTGCACCGGCTCGCAAGGCGAACCTTCCTCCATCGTCGGGCGGCTATCCACCGGAACCAATCGCCAGTTTGAAATCCAGGCTGGCGATACAGTGGTGCTATCCTCGCATCCCATCCCGGGCAACGAGGAAATCATTTCCAAGACAATCAATCGCTTATTCCAACGCGGGGCGAATGTCATTTACGACGCCATTTCCCCGATCCATGTCTCCGGACACGCCAGCTCGGAAGAGCAGAAGCTGCTGCTCAACCTGGTGCGCCCCAAGCACCTCATCCCCATCCATGGTGAATTACGCCACCTGAAGCACCATGCAGCCCTGGCCAGGCAGGTCGGCATCCCGGAAGAGAATATCGTCGTCGTCGAGAACGGCCAGGTTGTGGAGCTGTCCGAGGGGAAATTATCCCTCGCTGAACGAGTCCCAGGTGGCTATGTATTCGTCGAAGGTCAGAGCATCGGCGAGATCGGCAAAGACGTGATGCGCGAACGCGAACAGCTCTCGCGCTCAGGCATCCTGCTGATCACGGCCACACTGGACAAATATTCCAACCGCCTGCTCAAAGAGCCAGAGATCATTACCCGCGGTTTTGTTTCCTCAGAGGACGCCGAAACGATGATCCCCGTTGTGCGCAAGAAGGTTACAGATATCATCAACAGCGGGCTGGATTCCGAAAAAACGATCACGGATGCGGTGAAGTCACTGCTCTACAACGAGAGCAAGCGAAAGCCGATGGTGTTTGTCACTGTGACGAAGGCGTGAGATGTGCTACCTCCAGCCATGCTCACCGCGCAGTGGCACAAACGCCACCGGGATGCCAGGTTCCTGCTCGTATTTTCCCGCGCGCATTTCCCAGATTTCGAGTTGCTGAAAACCCTGGCTTCCGACCGGTAAAATCAACCGCCCGCCCTCGGCCAGTTGTTCCAACAAGGGTTGAGGCACGCGCGGCGCGGCGGCGGCCACCAGAATGGCATCGTAGGGTGCACACGCCGGCCAACCCAGCGAGCCATCGCCAACGTGGAGATGGACGTTGGCAAAACCCAGCTCTTTCAACGCGGCTACTGCTTGCGCGGCCAGTTCTGGGATGAACTCAACCGTGTGCACCTCTGCGGCCATCTTTCCCAATACCGCAGCCTGGTAGCCTGAACCGCTGCCCACCTCCAGCACGCGCTCCGCGCCGGTTAGATGGAGCGCTTCGGTCATTAAGGCGACAATATAGGGCTGGGAAATCGTCTGTCCAAAACCGATCGGCAATGGGCCATCTGCATACGCCCAGGCCAGGTGGTCGGGAGGCACGAAGCGGTGACGCGGCAACGCTTCCATAACGGCCAGCAGGCGCGGGTCACGGATGCCCCGCTGGGCTATTTGTTCAGCCACCATGCGCTTGCGTTCCGCTTTATATTCGTCCATTTCAATTTCACCCCGTTTTTCGCGCGCTTTTTTTAACATAGCAGTTTGTCGGGAGAGTACCTGTAGGGCGGCTTTCCACCGAGTAGGCCTTCGGTAGCCGCCACCCCTGTCGGCAGGTATGGAAACCTGCCCTACAATGGGTTCTTTGACAGGCTGCTAGAATTGAAACCCGCTGCGGGCCGGCACAACCTTATATGAGAAGTTCCTGACGAAAGCAAACAACTTCTCACGCAACTCTTCCCAACCATCCGAGCGTAGAATGCGTTGCGCAACAGGCAGGTCCGCCGCCAGCAACCCAACCTGGATCTGCGGGTAATCGCCATACAAAGTCGCCCAGGCCTCCACGGGTTCGAGCCCGAGGCGCTGAATACCCGGAACGAATTCCCCGATGACGAACTCGAAGTATTCCTGTTCGTGTTCGGGGGTGATATCCCACATCATAACCAGTTTAACTTTAACAGGCATATCCACTCATCCTTAATCATGATGGTATTCCAAGACAACCACCTTCGTCTCGTTCGGCAGGCTGGATTTGCTCACCTTCAAATTGGGCATTGTCTCGGCCTCGTGCACGCCCATTTCCTTCATGAACTTATCCAACTGGTCCAAAGGCACTTTGACCCCCGGGGTATGATAATGCATCGGAATGACGATATCCGGCTCCAGCAGGCTGACGACTTCCGCCGCTTTCGCCGCGTTCAAACCACTGCCGTCTCGCACCGGCGTGCCGCCGTTGCTCGCGGCACGAACGGTGCTGCCGCCCACCGGGACCAGGACGATATTCACCGTCCCCAAGGCTTCGACCTCGGCCTGGGTGGGCACCTGGCGTAAGTTGCCCATGTGCGCCACCGTCAGTCCGTCGTAATCGAATACATATAAGGTATTACGAGGTTGTTCGCTGGCCTTCTTGCCATGACCATCCGTCTGCACGCCGGTAATGAAAACGCCGCCGATCTCGAATTCGCCCGGGCCGGTGATGGCACGGGAGTAGCCCTTGACCGCCTGGAGATAATTGTGCCCCGCGGCGTCGTGGCTGACGGTGACGATATCCGCCTTGAGTTTGAGCGGTTCATAGCCGACCGTCCCGGCGTCGAACGGGTCGGTAACCACCGTAGCCATTTTTTTCTCAGTCAGGCGAAAGCAGGAATGTCCATACCAGGTAATTTCCATGTTGCAACCTCCGGGGTAATTATACCCGTAACCTAATGAGGTGGGTAACATGATTGGGCTTCGGGCTTCGTTGCTTCGTTGCTTCGTTTATCTTGTTGGGTAAAATCGGCTATAATCTGGACAAGAGGTATGGCCTATGACACTCCAGACTGTTACCCTTCACTTACCAGAAACCACCATGCGCCGCGCCCGGCAATCGGCAAACATTCTGCAACGTCCATTGGAAGATGTATTAGTTAATATGCTTGCCGCAACACTCCCCGATCTAGATCTAGAGGAGGTTCCGCCAGAAATGCAGGCCGAGTTGCTGCACATGACCTGGCTTACTGATAACGAGCTTTGGACCATTGCCCGTAGCACGATGACCGGAAAGCAGAAAGAACGACTACGCTACCTGGCCGATCTCCAGGCTCAACGACCATTGACCCCAGATGAACTCGAGACACTGGATGCTTTGCGCAGGGAATATGGGCGGGTAACATTGCGCAAAGCACGTGCTTATGCTTTACTCAGCCTGCGTGGTGGGAAACCCCTGTTAGCCGAGAATTAGCCCCCTATGAGCTACATCCCGGCTACGTTACGTCGTAAAGTCGCTATCGCCGCAAAACACCGCTGCGGTTATTGCCTGACTGCCCAAAAAATCAGCGGTGCTCAAATGCACATCGAACACATCGTCCCGCTTGCGCACGGAGGTACCTCCGATGAGGCTAATCTCTGGTTAGCCTGCGCCTGGTGCAACAGTCATAAAGGCGACCAGACGCATGCCGTAGACCCTGAGACAACGCAAACGCGCCCGCTGTATAATCCCAGGGCACAACGCTGGTCTGATCACTTTCAATGGAGCGATGATGGCACTCAGATCATTGGCCTGACTCCTATCGGTCGCACCAGCGTGAAAGCTTTGCAATTGAACAATGATTTTATCGTAGCTGCAAGGCGCTTTTGGGTACAGGCTGGTTGGCATCCACCACAGGAATGACCCCTGCCCTCAACCCGCGCTTCACTCCCGGCGCGTCCGTCACGCCGCTTGCAGACGGCGGCTGGCATCTTGAAATCCCCTCCGGTCAGCGCGGCCAGTACCGCCTCGCTCAACTGGATGATTATTCGCGCCTCTCTCGCCGCGCCTTCCTATGGAGACCGCCATTGACCCCTCGAGAGCCTCGGGGCGTCGCCCTGAGCCTGCGCGCCCGCCTCTCGGCCACTGACCTGCCCGGCACCTGGGGCTTCGGCCTGTGGAACGATCCCTTCGGCTTCGCCCTCGGTTTCGGCGGGACGGCGCGCCGCTTGCCGGCCCTGCCCAACGCGGCCTGGTTTTTTCACGCCTCGCCGGAAAATTTCCTGTCGTTGCGAGGAGCGGAGCGACGAAGCAACCCCCTCGCTGGCGGGGAGATTGCTTCGGGCAAAAAACGCCCTCGCAATGACACCCCAGCCAACGGCTTCTTCGCCGGCACGTTCCGCTCGCCGCGCTGGCCTTCGCCCCTGCTGACGCCCGCACTGATGGCCGCGCCGCTCCTGGCCCTGCGACCGGCCTCCCGTCTGCTGCGGCGGCTGGCGGGACAAGTCGTCCGCCAGGATGGGCGCGCGCTGGAAGTGGATGTCACCCAATGGCACGCCTATTCCATCCGCTGGCAGGCCGGTGCTGTTGTCTTTCTCGTAGACGGCGCGGAGATCCTTTGCACCCCCCTCGCCCCGCGCAGCCCGCTCGGACTGGTCATCTGGATAGACAACCAATACGCCGCCTGGAGGCCGGATGGAAGTCTGGGCTATGGCACGCTGGCAAACCTGTCCGCGTGGATGGAGGTGGATAAACTGCACTATAATTGTGCATAGAGGTGAACCATGAATATTCGCGAAATACTCACTGATATTCACGCACTTGAAGAAGAACTGCTACAGTTCGAGTGGAAATATGGTATTCGTTCTGAAACCTTGTATGCTGCCTATATGTCAGGAGAAGAACCAGAAGATGATAATTGGGTATTAGATTTCGGTGAGTGGGCTAGTGTGTATAAAACTTGGTTAGCACGTCAGGCGGATTATCGTAACGAAGTCCAGCGTATCCAACGCCAAGCGCCAAGTTTAGTGGGGCTAATCCAGGAAGCCGTATGAGTAATCCTTTTCGCACGCCGGAGGATTACGAGCTCTAT
>JASEHI010000102.1 GCA_030018695.1 Anaerolineales bacterium | reverse complement strand
GAATGGAATTCCGCCCTACGCGTGGCGGAATGGAATTCCGCCCTACGCGTGGCGGAATGGAATTCCGCCCTACGCGTGGCGGGATGCCATCCCGCCCTACGGCTACGGCGCGGCAGCGCACAAACACACTGGGGGTCAATTGAAACAGCGCACCAGTCCACTGAAAGAGCGCATCCAATCCAGCCAAAATGCTGACCGGCGCCAGCCGTTTGAGCAGGCCGAGACGGAAGTGCGAGACGGTCAGCGTCTTCTCGATTTCAAAGCCCACCTCTTCCAGCCAGCCGCGCACGGCCTTGGGGTGAAAATCGAAGTTCAATCTGGCGAACTCGACCGGCTCGAGCGTGAATGGGCTCCATTCCTGGCGGCGCAGGGCGTAGCGCAGGATGGCCTTGAGATTTTGTTTGTTGGCGTATTCCAGGATGAAGTTCGCATCGGGTTGAAGGACGGTGCGCACCTGGCGCAAGGCTTTGGGCGCATCCGCCATGTGGTGCAGTGTGCGGATCATGGTCGCGGTGTCGAACAACCCGTCCACGAATGGCAGGCGATAAACATCCGCGGCGACGTAGATATAACGGTCGCTGCGCCCCAGCCGCGCCTGGGCCTGTTCCAGTTGGGTGCGCGAGTAATCCAATAATACAATCCGCTTGAAACCGGCGTAACGCGGTGTGTTTCGCCCCGCGCCGGCGCCCAGTTCGAGCAGCAGTCCTCCGCTTTTGGGCAGCAGGCGCTTCAACGCGATGGCTTCGCAGCGGTCCTCGTATGCGCGCCCGCCAGCATCCCAGAAGGAAGCCTGGTAATCGGAATCGGTGTAGTCGCAGATTGGCGGATTCGTCATTCAAGTTTCATGTTTACCGCCAGTTGTCCAATCTGAGCGGATACCCCAGTCCTTGAATTTGTTGATAGTGAGCTTGATTGCCGGAAACGAGCGTCAGGTTGTTGTGCATGGCGATGGCCGCGATCATTGGATCTGCCCGCCCAATCGGACGCCCAATCCGTTCGAGATCGGCGAATATCCGTCCGGCAATCTCTGCACAGGCACGGTCGAAGGGAAGCACCTCACTGTTGTGTAATCCCTCTAAAAACTGTCGAAGTGCATCTGCGCGTCGCATTTTATGCAATCCCTTCACGATCTCCATTACGGTGATAACCGAGATCGTAAATTGATTAAAAACCTCCCTATAGGCGATGGCGTTGGCGACAATCGTTGCATCCTTCGCCTTGAAGACCTCGGAGAGGATGTCGGTGTCCAGAAGCGCTTTATCCACGCACAGCCTCATCCAACCGGAGTGGGATTGTCGAGCGATCGAGCATGGTTTGTGTCACCATCTGATCCACCATCTCCGGATCATCGGCAAACATACCCAAAAGTGGATCAACATTCACCAATCGTTCCAGATAGGCGCGCAACGCGTCCAGCATAATATCCGCTTCAGTTTTGCGTCTTTTCCTGGCGACTCGCTTGAGGGTCAGGTAGGTTTTTTGAGGAAGCGAAAGTTGAATCGAAACATTTTCGCTCACAGTTGCCTCCTTTGTCAAGGCCTCGAAACGGTCATGAACCTATTTCTCCAAAATTATACACGGAAAACAGACCAAAATTCACGCTCGACTATCTGACTCCACGATTATCAGACCATCAGACTCTTGACTATCAGCCTAACCCCCTCGCCCAATTCCTCGATACGTGAATCCCAGCGCCTTCATCTTGACCGGCTCATAGATGTTGCGCCCGTCGAAGATGACCGGCTGCTTGAGCAGTCCCTTGATCCTCTCGAGGTCGAGTTGCTTGAACTCATTCCATTCGGTGACGACGACCAGCGCGTCGCAGCCCTTGGCCATCTCGTAGGGGTCAGCGTACATCTCGACCGCCGGCAGGATGCCGCGCGCCACTTCCATCGCCACCGGATCGAAGGCGCGCACCGTTGCACCCGCCTGGATGAAACCTGCGACGATGTCAAGCGAGGGGGCTTCGCGCATGTCGTCTGTATTGGGTTTGAAAGCCAGACCGAGCAGGCCGACTGTCTTACCCTTTAACCCACTCAGGAGCGCCTCGACGTGTTTGATCGTCTCCTTGCGGCGGTCGTAGTTGACCTCCATGACGGAATGCAGGATGCGCGGGTTAAGCCCCTTCTCCTCGGCCATGAACGCCAGCGCCTTGACGTCTTTGGGGAAGCACGAACCGCCCCAGCCCAGACCGGCATCCAGCATCGCCGAACCGATGCGTTTATCGTAGCCCATGCCGGCCGCCACCTCTTTCACGTCCGCGCCCAGCGCCTCGCAAATGTCGGCCACCTCGTTGATGAACGAGATCTTGGTCGCCAGGAAGGCATTGGAGGCGTACTTGATCATCTCCGCGGTGCGCAGGTCAGTGATGAGGATTGGGGCGCGCAGCGGCAAGTGGAGTTGAGCAACTTTTTCCGCTGCATCGCGGTGCAGCGAGCCGATCACCGTGCGATGCGGGCTGATGAAGTCGCTGATGGCCGAGCCTTCGCGCAGGAACTCCGGGCAGGAGACGACCGCGAAATCAACCGGTTTGGGCTGGTGTTCCGTCACGATATCGGCGACCCAGTCCCCGGTCCCGATCGGAACGGTGGACTTGTTGATGATGACCAGCGGCGCGGTCATGTTCTCAGCAATGGAACGCGCCGCCGCGGCCACGTACGTCAAGTCCGCTTCGCCATTGACCGCGGAGGGCGTGCCGACGGCGATGAAAGCGTATTCTGTCCCCTGTAATCCTTCAGCATAGGATGTCGTGAAGGCTAATCGTCCGGCTCGGACGTTTCGCCGCACCAGTTCTTCCAGGCCCGGCTCGTAGATGGGCATGACGCCGTTTTTCAGGCCTTGGATGCGTTGCTCATTGATGTCCAGGGCGGTGACGCGGTTGCCCAGGTCGGCGAAGCACGCGCCGGTCACCAAACCAACGTAACCGACGCCAATGACGCAGATTTGTTTCATGGAGCTATCTCTTTATTCTTCGTGAAATTTGTGGAATTCGATGCAGAAGCGGGCAAAGTTTATCCCGCCGGTGTGGGAGTGGGGGAAGGCGGCGGAGGGGGCGGGGTGAGCGCCGGCAGCCGCTCGAAATCCTGCGGGCGCAGGTACTTGCCGAAGACCCACAATCCGCCCATTTCGATGAAGCCCGCCTGCCCCGGGCTGACGTGCAGCCAGTAGGCATCCTCACCCAGCCGCACGTAGCCGTCGAAATACAGGCAGTCATCCTGGCGCAGCCCCTTCGTCATGATGGGATAATCCGGCCCCGGCCCGCTGCGCGTGTTCAGGCTGCCGATATCCACGCAGTATTTCACCCCGCTGACCGGCATCGTCGGCGTCTCTGTCGGCGGGAGCGACGTCTGGGTCGGCGTGGGCGAATCGTCCGGGGGCAGCGGCGGCCGCGCGGTGGGAGTAAGCGGTTCCGTTGGCGTTGGCGTGAAGGTGGGCATGGGCGAGGCCGTCGCGGTGGCCGAAAGCGCCGCCAGCGTCTGGTGCGCTTCGGCGGTCTGGGTGGCTTGCAGTTGCAGCTTGATTGGCTCCACGTTCTGGCGATAGTTGAAGTAGAGCGTGAGGGCCGTGGCGATCAAACCGATCACTGCGGTGACGATAGTCCCAATCAAGGCATACTTGGCGCCCGGGGACATTTCATGTTCTTCTTTTTGTTTGCTCATTGGGTATACCCTTTTCCATATTAATTATTGGCGACGTAGTGATACCGAAGGCCTACTCGGTGGATCACTCGCGAAAAATCTTCATCACTATACTCAAACTCGCCGTTTTCGTCAAATGAATTGGGTGTGTTTCAAATGAGTTGAAGTAAGAACGTCCCGAAGGTTTTGCTGAGAAAATTTGATCGTTTTTTGCCAACCTTCGGGACGGTTTCAACTGAAATGAAACACACCCAAATGAATTGGGTGTATTTCATTTCAGTTGAAGCGACCGTCCCGCAGGTTTTGAAAGACGGTCAAATTGGCTCAATCCAACCTGCGGGACGTTCTGGTCTAACTCTTTTGAAACGCACCCAATTGAATATGTAACTGAGATTGCCGAAGGCCTAATCGGTGGTATATTGCTCATGGAGTTGACTTATGCGCCTGCTTTTCGTCGCCGATGGCCGTTCACCGATCACCCTGAGCTGGCTGCGCCACTGGATCGAGCGCGGGGATGAAATCCACCTCATCTCGACCTTTCCCTGTGACCCGCCGCCGGGGTTGACTTCATTCCACGTCTTAGCGGTGGCATTTGGCGCTTTGGGTGGGGGACAGGCTGCGAACAGTTCGCAGACCTCAAAACGGGGATTGGTCGGACGTTTCCGCGGCCTGCTGCGGCCTTTACGCTACAGCCTCGGACCTTTGAGCCTGTTGGCCTATATCCAGCGTTTCCGCGCCCTGGTCGCGGCGCTCAATCCAGACCTGATCCACGCGCTACGCATCCCCTTCGAGGGAATGCTGGCCTCCTGCGCGCCTCGGGAAGCGCCGCTGGTCGTCTCCATTTGGGGCAACGACCTCACCCTTCACGCCCACGGCTCTCTATTGATGAAATGGCTGACCCGCCGGACGCTCTGCCGGGCGCAGGGTTTGATGGCCGATGCTCACCGCGACATCCGCTTGGGAAGGGAATGGGGCTTTTCAGCCGGTAAGCCAAACCTGGTCGTTCCCGGCGCGGGCGGCATCCGCCGCGACGAGATCCAGCGCGCGGCTGCGGAAGCCGGGTCTCTGCCCGATCTCCCGGCGGATGCGCCACTGATCGTCAACCCGCGCGGCTCACGTCCGGGCAGCCTGCGCAACGACACCTTTTTTCGCGCCATTCCACGGGTGGTACAAAAAATCCCACAGGCCTGCTTCGTTTGCCCGCTGCTGGCCGCTGACCCGCAAGCCGAACACTGGGTCGCCTCGCTGGGGATCGAGGCCAGCGTGCGCTTGTGGCCGCGCTTATCTCAGCCGCAGCTCTGGGCGCTTTTCCAGCGCGCCCAGGTCTTTGTCTCACCCAGCGCCCATGACGGGACGCCCAACTCTTTGCTGGAGGCAATGGCCTGTGGATGTTTCCCCATTACGGGGGATATCGAGTCGCTGCGCGAATGGATCACGCCCGGCGAGAACGGCTTTTTGGTCAATCCCACCGACCCGCAGGCTCTGGCGGAGGCCATCCTGGCTGCGCTTGAAAATCCCGTTCTGCGCGCCCGTGCCGCCAAACAAAATGCCGACATCATCGCCGAGCGCGCCGACTACCCGCGCTGCATGGGGCAGGTGGAGGAGTTTTACGAGAACGTGAGACGTAAAACGTAAAACGTAAAACGTGAAACGTAATCGAGCAATGCACCTTACGCATTACGCATTACGCATTACGCTCTACGTTTATTCTTGCACCTTGGGGGCGCGCAGGGTGTCCAGCCGTTCCTGCAATTCGATGCGCTTGGTCGCAGCCGCCAGGCGGATTTCTCCGCCCAGGTTATCGGCGCGCTCGCGTAATCTAATGCGCAGTTCTGAGCCCGATTCGGGGGCGAAGAGCAAGGCAATAACTGCCCCGGCCAGGCCTCCCAGAATCACGCCGATGAAGAAACTGAGTGTCCGTCGCATAATCTACTCCTTTGCAAAGTTATAAAGCTGAAAGATCAAAATGTATTTTATCGCATAGTGGCAAAAATCTTATCCATCTCCACTTTTACGTAATGGCAAGCGTGCCAGTCGAGATGCACATAAATCGAGCCGGTCGGTTTGAGCAGGCGCTTCATCTCGAACAGGCGCGCATTCAGCCACACCAGGTAGCCGGGCATGCCGCCCTCCCAGATATCCGAGAACGAGCGCATTTCGTTCCGGTCGCCGAAAATGACGTTGTAGTTGCGCCCGGAGAAGAACGGCGGGGCAATGTAGATCAGGTCAATGCTTTCGGAGGGCAGTTGGCGCATCACGTGCAGGTTGTCGCCGAAGAATAAGCGGTTTGCGCTGGTGGGGAATAATTCGGCCAGTTTCTTGTCTTTCTCATTATCTGCCAGAAAGCGTTCGCCATGCCCGAATTCCACGCGCTGCACTTCCTGGAATGGCAGGCGGATGGTCGGGTAGGCGTGCTGGAACTTGGTAGCTTTGGTTTCCCGCCGCCGCGTCTCGATCTCCTAGCCGAGCGGGGCCTCGTCCACCGGCACCGCGCCGAACCGTGTCGGTAGTTGGAAATGCTCTTTTTGCTCCGGGATGCTGGCTTCGCCAGGCAGTTCGCTGAAAGAGATTTCCAGGTTTTGCACTCTGACGCGGCTCGGTTCTTCAGCGATAGCGAATTCGGATGGCTCGCTCACCCGTTTCGCGCCTTTCATGGAAGGCGGTTCCAAGCCGGTTAGTGAGACTTGGGTTCTTGAGATGGTTTTCTTTTTTTGCGGCATATGTTGCCCTTCGGAGGATGGCCTAAACTATGATTATGATGTAATAAGCATACAGGAAAACACCCGTCATGGCAAGGGCTTTATCCGCCATTTGACAACTGTTTCAAAATCGCCATCGTTTCCTGTTTCCCCCCCACCCCATTCTCCCCGCCCGGTCCCACGCAGGAGGGACAGCCGTCTTCGCACTCGCATTCCTGCACCAGTTCCAGCGCCCGCGCCAGCAGATCCGTGTGCATTTCGAATAACTTCTGGCTGAAGCCGATACCGGCCGGCACGTTATCGTAAATCACCAAAGCAGGCTGGCCATCCGCAAACGCCGCCTGCGGGTCAGCGTGGACGCCCAGGTCGCGGCTGTCGCACATCAGGAATAGCGGAGCAAGCTGGCTGAGTACGTAGGCCAGTCCGGCCAGTCCGCTTCTCATGCGCACGTTGGCTTCGGCTTTGCGGTGGCAGGCCGGGCAGAGGCTGATCAAATTGTCCATCTGGTTTGCACGCGCCGCCGCGGAGCGCAATGCCTCTGCGGAGTGCGAAGTCTCCTGACTTCGCAGAGTCTCATGACTTCGCTTTGCGACGACAGGAGTCGTCGCACTCCGCACTAAGAATGAGCGGTACGGGATTTTGTGATGCACGTCGTGTTGACGGTCACCGTTTTCAGCCGCGCCGCAGACCGTGCAACGGTATCCATCCCGGGCGCGGACGGCGTCCCGCAGACGATTCCAGCCAGGGCCGTAGTCGTTGGGATCGTTCGTCCATGCTCCGGTATTGCGCAACATCTCGACCGTCTGCTCTGAAAGCGAGAGCCAGTAACCGGTGGTCTGGAACTCGGTCGGCGGCAGGTCGAGTGGTTCATCGCCCAGAGCCTGCCCTGAGCTGGCAGGTTGAGCTTGTCGAAACCCTGTCGAAGGGTTCTCGCCCGTCAGCCACATCCGCTTGCGGAAGCCGGACACCTGCATGGTCACTTGCAGTTCTCCGAAGGCTTTTACGCAGCCCTCACCCCCAGCGCCCCCCTCTGTCCCCCCATTCTCGCCCCTTCGCCTCATGTTTTTTCTGGTTCTGATGGAATTTGTGGTTAAGGGCTGACGCCCGACATCGAAGTTGAGATGAGCAAGTTATGCAGCCAATTTTGATGGTAGACAAAGCCATTCAGTTTGTGGGCTGGGGAAGAGAATTGCTGGCTGATTTTCGATCGCGGGCAATAGGGTTGAAAGTTGTGCAGTAGCGTCCAGGCGCGTGTTGACCGTTCGGCGGAGACCCAATGTCCGTGGAAGAAGCGAGCGCTATCCAACCAGCGCGACATGGGATTCATGTGGCGATCCAGCATATTACTGGTGCGGTGAGCAAGCGGGTGGTCGTAAGCCAAAACGAAGCGATCCACCTTGGCGCACAGTTTGGAGACCGCCTCCCAGACATAGCCAGTGGTATTTTCCGATGCCCATTGGCGCAGTTCTTCCGCTTTGGAGCGAAACGAAGCG
>JASEHI010000101.1 GCA_030018695.1 Anaerolineales bacterium | reverse complement strand
CCGCCTGAATGCTCAACGCAAACAGAGCGGTCAAACCTAATCTAACATTGTCGAGGTAGAAAGCAGGAGTCTGTCATGATGAAGACTCCTGCTTTTTTGGTTGACGCCGCAAGGCAAGAACGATGTTGACTATCGCTGGCCGGAGGGGAGAAATTTCTCGGGGCTGGTAATCATCGAGCCAAGCATCCTGCCAACTTCTTCATAGGCTTTCAGAAGTTCGTTGTGCCTTTCCGATGAGAGATAGCCGCAGTCGCGGGCGAAATCAAGCCAGACTTGCGTTTCGGCTGCTTCTCCATCGGCATCAGCCAGTTTGCTCACGAACATTTTGGGATACTGCCGTTTACGGAATCCCTCGGCAATATTGGCGGCAACGCTGCGCGAGGAGCGACGTATTCTACCCCCTGCCTATTGCTCTTGTATCTGCGCCGCCCGCAGCGTATTCCTCATCAACATCGCGATCGTCATCGGGCCGACTCCTCCCGGGACCGGGGTAATAAATCCAGCCACTTCCTTGGCCTCATCGAAGTTCACGTCGCCGACCAGGCGGTAGCCGCTTTTCTTGGTTGGGTCCGGCTTGGAGTTGATGCCTACGTCAATGACCGCCGCGCCGGGCTTGATCCAGTCGCCGCGCACCATTTCCATTTTTCCGATCGCGGCGATGAGAATATCCGCCTGGCGGACGACCCCGGGGAGGTCCTTGGTGCGTGAGTGGCAGACCGTTACAGTGGCATTCTTGCCGATCAGCAGCAATGCAGCGGGCATGCCGACGATGTTCGAGCGGCCCAGCACCACCGCGTTGGCGCCCTCGATCTTCACGCCAGCCTGCTCGAGCAGGTAGATGCAGCCATACGGCGTGCAAGGCACAAAGAGTGGATCGCGGCCTTTTTGCGCTAATCGCCCAATATTGATCGGCGAGAAGCCGTCCACGTCCTTTTCGATGTTAATCAATTGCAGCACGCGCTCCTCATTCAGGTGCGAGGGCAGCGGCAACTGCACCAGGATGCCGTTGACCTTCGGGTCGGCATTCAAGCGTTTCACCAATTCCTCGACCTGTTCCTGGGTGGCATCGCCGGGCAGTTGGTTGTGGAACGAATCCATGCCCAATTCCTGGCAGGCCTTTTGCTTGGAAGCCACGTAAGTGGCCGAGTCGACGCGGTCGCCGACCAGCACCGTCGCCAGGCCGGGCCTGGGTTTGCCAGCCGCGGTGCGCTTGGCCACTTCGGCCGCGACGTTATCGCGTACCTGCTGGGCAATCAGTTTTCCGTCAATCAGTTGTGCTGTCATTTCGTTTCTCCGTTTGAAAGTTTCATGTTGTGAAAGAATGCGCAAGGTAATTATACAACCGCTTCGCAGCTTGATAAAGTGACACTTGGCATAAAAATACCCATGATGCGCTCAGAGGGCAAGATGACACGTTATTCCAGGTGACAGTCACCTTGGAGGTGACTGTCACCTGGCTCGCCTGCCAACGCCACCAACTTAACACTGTCTATCTGATTCCACCTCGCCCCTGGCGTGACCGCCGTGACGCGCAGATAGTTATCCGTCAGGCCCTCCATCTGCCAGCCCGCGTCGTTCAACTGGTCAGTGGACTCCCACAGCACAGACATTATCTTACCAAGAAATTTCTGCTGATAGGTTCGCTCGGATTCAGCAAACGCGGCTCGCAGCACAGCGTTGCGCTCTTTGCGCACCTCGTGCGGGATCTGCCCGCCCATGCGCGCCGCCGCCGTTCCGGGCCGCGCTGAATAGGTGAAGACGTGGCCTCCAGAAAAGTTCATTTGGCGGACGAAATCCAGTGTTTCGGTAAATTCGGCCTCCGTCTCGCCGGGGAAGCCGGCGATGACATCCGTTGTGATGGCTACATCCGGGATCGCCGCCCGCGCCGCGGCGAGCAACGCGGCGTAAGCCTCGGGTGTCGTCTTGCGCGCCATACGTCGCAGCACACCGGCGCTGCCCGATTGCAGCGGCAGGTGCAAATGACGGCACAGACGGGCATCCTGCCAGAGGGTAAAGAAATCGGCATCCAGATCCCATGGCTCCAGTGAAGACAGGCGCAGGCGTGGTGTATCCGTCTCTTTCAGGATGGTGGCCAACAGGTCACGCAGGTGTAAATTCAAATCCTGCCCCCACGAGCCGAGATGGACGCCGGTCAGCACGACCTCTTTCGTCCCACCCGCCAGCGCGGCGCGCACATCCGCCAGCACGTCAGGGATGGGTTGTGAACGAGCCGCGCCGCGTGCAATGGCCGTGATGCAATAAGTGCAATGGTTGTCGCAGCCATCCTGCACTTTAATAAAGGAGCGCGTGCGCTGGTGCAAGCCGGGGAGAGGTTCACGGGGCAAAGGTTCCAGGCGTCGCCCTGAGGTTCTCGAAGGGTCAAAGGTTGAAGGTTGCAGGTCGAGGACATCGGCAACCAGGAAATCCTTGCGTAGATTGGGTACGACACGGCTCACGCCAGGAAGCGCGGCTGCGCTCTGCGGTTCGAGCGTGGCCCAGCAGCCGGTGACCGCGATCTCGCCCGCGCCCCGGCGCGCCGCCGCGCGGATCTTGCCGCGCGAATCGGAGGCGGCTTGCGAGGTCACCGTGCAGGTATTGATCACCGCCAGGTCGGCTTGATCAGCTGTGGCGACGATCTCGTGACCGGCGGCGCGGAACTGGCGCGCCATCGTTTCAATTTCCGCCTGGTTCAAGCGGCAGCCGATAGTGTCAAGATAAATCTTCATATAAGCCGGTTGTTCTTCCAAACGATTATTTACAGTTTCCGGGCATCCCTACCGCGCTTTCATATTGGTAGATTAGTAGCAAATTTATGGAGAGATGTCGGTAAATTTATGCCAAATTTATGGAAACTTGTCAACAAATTTATACGAATAGAAGTGATTGTCACCTCTACAGTATTACTCTTGAAAAACTATCACAATCGCGAAGATTTTGTGCGCAGCACCTACTCGGTAGCGCGATATTCATATCGCCATTTGGTTGCGGAATGAATTCCGCGTTACGGTTTGATGACCACAAAATTATCGAACACCGCGTCCGTGCCGGGTTGGCCAAAAGTCCCGGCCAGCAGACCGACGTCGCCAGCGCTAAAATCGGCATCCTGCGCCATGCCGACCGGCTGGCCGTTGACGTACAGCGTCAGCGTATCGCCGATGCAATCGGCGCGCAGATGGTTGAGGGCCACGCCCTGCGTGATGGCCGGGGTGTAGGCCAGCATGGCCTGGCCAAGCAGCGAGCGCAGACCTCCGCTCAACTTGCCGATGCCATAATAGCCATCACTGCTGACAATGAAGAAGTAATAGTTTTGCGCGTCACGGTAGCGGCAGAGCAGACCGAAGCGGTTTTCGAGCGGGCCGCCGATCGTGTAGACATCCGTTTCGATGCGCACGTCGCCGAAGGCCAGGCCGGGCGTGGACCAAAGGTCGTAATTTTCCGTGTTCACCCAGATGCGGAATCCCCCGCCGAAGTAATCCATCGCGCCGCTGGGACTGACTGCCCGCGCCCAGCCGCTCCCCGGGTCGGAAAAATCATCTTTGAACAGCGCCTCCCCGGATTGGGTTAGCCAGTCCGCGACGCGGTAGGACTGGCAGGCGGAAGACGCCAGTACGACCAGGAGCAGTGGGAAAAGCCAGTTGAGTCGTTTCATGGGAAATATCGCTCCAACAACCTTCCCGCCTGCCAACCATAGTCGCCCTGCGGGTCAAGTTTATGCGCCTTGACGAGGTGGTCATAAGCCGGCTGAGCCTTGCCCATTTGCAGGTACAACATCCCCAAGTGGAAATGCGCGGCGGCCTGTCCGGGAGACAATTCCAGCGCATGCAGGTAATATTTTTCCGCGCTGGATGGGTCGCCAATCGCCTGCATGATCTGCGCGATCACATCCTGCGATTGCCAGTCAGCGGGCGCTAATTCAAGCAGACGATAAGCGGCTGGCAACCCGCTCTCGGTCACTTCGATCTGGTACCGGGCGCAAAAGGCGGCCAGCGCGCGCCAGTTGGCGGCTCCCTGCGGATCGAGGGCAATCGCCTGCTTGTAGTATACCAGCGCCGTGACCAGGTCGCCGGATGCCTCGGCGGCGCTCCCCCCAGCCGCCTGCCAGGCAGCGTTCTCCGGCTCCAGGCTGATCGCCCGGCGGAATGATGCCAGCGCCTGTTCCGGTTTTCCCTGGCGTCCCCAGTACAAGCCGTAGAGGGCATTGACCATGGCTGAATCCGGATCTAAAAGCAGCGCTTTCTCCAAATCAGACAAGCCTTCCCCGCCCAGTTGTTGGTGAGCCTCCCCAAGCCAGGCCCAGGCGTCGGCGTAGTCGCCGCGGGCGACAACGGCGCGCCGAAAAGCCTCCGCAGCCAAATCCCAATCCCCAAGGACGGCCAGGGCGCGCCCGGCCATGACCAGTTGGTAGGGACGGTCGTCCACCAGGAGGGCCGCGTTCAGGTGGGCGCGCAGGCTTTGGACAGGCGCATCCAGCCGCGGGTCCAGGCGCGCCGCCAGCATCAAGTCTGGCAGGGCCATTTCCGGCCGGGTGGCGGTCAGCAACAATCCGAGATGATAATGCGCGTCCGCATCCCCCGCATCCAAAGCCAGCCGCGAACGCCAGGCTTCGATTGCGGCCAGGTAGTCACCCTGGGCGCGCTGCGCCTGAGCCAGACGAGCGTAAAGCGCAGCCGAAGGGCCGTGCTGCGCAATTCCGCTCTGCCAGGTAGAAAGCGCAGAAGCACGATCCCCAATTTGCTGGTACGCATCCCCCCAGGCAAGCCAGCCCTGCGCCGAAAGAGCATTTTTATTCCCAGCCTGTGTGAAGAGGGAAATTGCAACCTGCGCATCGCCAGCCTCAAAGGCGGCCTGAGCGGCCATTTCCCACAAAGCCGGCCGCCATGGCAACCGGCGCGCCGCCAGGCTGTAACTGGCAGCCGCCTCCGGGAAACGGCCGGCGGCCATAGCCTGCTCTCCCTGACGCAGATTTACCCAGCCGGTAAGGAGGGGCGGCAGCGCCACCAACAACAGCAGGCCAAGCAGGATCAGGATGTTGACAAGGACGCGGCCAAGGGAAGAACGTCGTTCCACAGTACAATTATATCTCTGTTGGAATCGGTTGTCTGGTTGTTTGTGCCGTGCTATAATCGCAGGGGACAAAATATGAGCCAGTTCTTTGGACAAATCTTCACGCTGCTGACCACGCCACCGGGGAATCTGATCTATCACCTCGTCCTGGCATTTTCCATTGCCGGCGCTCTGCAAGGGGCGATCCACCACTGGAATTCAAACGAATTCCCGCAAGCGCGGCGGATGATCCTGGGTCTGAGTGTGCTTCTCGCGCTGCAACTGATTCTTTTCATTGTCAGTGGACTGATCTGGCAGGGAATTTTCGAATCGCAGATCGTGCTGCCACCCCTCGACCGGGCCATCACGCTGCTCAGTTTGATCTGGATTGCCTGGCTGTGGGCTTTTCCGGAGCCGCTGCGTATGGCGGATGCCGCCACCCTCCTGCTTAATTTGCTCACCGTGGCTTTATTGGGGCTGACATTCGTCTTCTGGATTCAAACTGCCGAAACGGCAACTTTCAACCAAACAAGCCTGGAAGTCATCTGGCAAATTTTCGCTTTAGGCGTCATCCTCCTCGGCGCAGTCGCAACATTCGCCCGCCGGCCAAACGGATGGGCCAATGGACTGGCCATGCTCGGACTGGCCTTCCTGGGGCACCTGACCCAGATTTTCTCGCCGCAGCCCGCAGGCAACTTCCCGGCTCTTGTCCGCCTGGCACAGCTTGCCATGTACCCCATCCTGCTGACCCTGCCGCAGCGCTTCTCCCTGCCTGCCGCCCGGCCAACGATTGCCAAGACCGACCAGGGAGCGCCAGAACGGCATCGTTACAGCATTGACCCAAAAACTTTTCAAGCGCTGCTTAAGGTGGCCACAGAAATGAACCCAAACCATCTGGGTCACGCGATAACACGCAGCGTCGCCCAGGCCATGCTGGCTGACCTGTGCTTTCTGATCGCATTAGCAGATGACAAGAACATGGCAATAACCCATGGCTTCGACTTGATCCGTGAAGAGAACCTGGGTGGAACCACCATCCACAAAGAGGGTGTGCCGCAGTTAGCCAGCGCCATACAGCGCGGCCGTCCCTTGCGCTTGCCGGCCAGCAGCACCTCGCCGGATATAAAAATCCTGGGGCAGATGCTCGGCTTGAGCAAACCCGGGCACTTGATGAGCGTACCCATCCTCTCTTCTACACATAAGCCCATTGGCGCAATCTTGCTGCTCTCACCCTACTCAAATCGCCAGTGGAAAGCAGAAGATCAAACCTTCCTCTTCAACGTCTCGACATCTTTTGCTCCAATTATCGAACGCGCCAAGCGAATGTCAGCCATGGAGCATGAATACGATAAAATCCAACAAACGATCCAGGCCGCGCAGGAAGAGGCGGCAGGGGCGAGGAAGAAATACGAAGAACTACTGGCGCATGTCGAGAAAGCCCAATATCAAGAGACCCAAGACCAGTTACAGGCCGAAAACCTGGCGGCCTTGTTGGCCGCTCAAGAAGAATCTCAGGGAAAAATCGCCCAACTGCAGGCCGAGATCGAACAGCTCCGTAAGTCCGCCGGGGCGCAGGGGGTTCCTGGTCAGACCAGGCAACTGGAGCATGAACTTCGTCTGACACTCGAGGATGTTGCACGGCTGCAAAACAGCCTGGCGGCTGCCAGCATTCGCGTCCATGAACTTGAGAGTCACTCCAAATCGCCAGATATGAACGAGCAGGTGCAAGTGCTCGCTTCCATCTCCCAGGAATTTCGCCAGCCAATGTCATCCATCATCGGCTATACCGACCTCTTATTGGGTGAGTCGGTCGGCATCCTGGGCAACATGCAGCGAAAATTCATTGAACGCATCAAAACTGCCTCCCAGCGCCTGGGCGGATTGTTAGACGACCTGATCCAGATCACCACACTGGAGATCGCCCGCCTCGAGATCAAGCCCGAGGTGATTGATCTCAACCTGATCGTGGATAACGCCATGTCTTACACGAGCAGCCAGATCCGGGAAAAGAACATCACCCTGCGACTGGATGTGCCTGAAACGTATCACCAAATCCAGACCGACCGTGAAGCGCTCCAGCAGATCCTGATCCATCTGCTCCAGAACGCCAGCGCGGCCAGCCTGGTCGAGGGAATAGTCACCCTGCGCGTCCAATTGCTCGCAGAAGAAGGGCAAGATTACCTGCTCATCCAGGTCACCGATACGGGCGGCGGCATCCCCACCAAGGACATTCCGCAGGTCTTCCAGCGCCGTTACCGGGCAGATAGCGTCCTTATCCAGGGGCTGGGCGATACCGGCGTCGGGCTGTCAATTTGCAAATCGCTGGTAGCAGCGCAAAACGGACGCCTGTTTGTGGAAACTGAAATGGGTCGCGGCTCAACCTTCAACGTCTTATTGCCGGTCACGCGACCATCCTCCGCATCCAAGGAGAAATGAGATGCGGGTCGCACGGCAATTCCTGTGGAGTCTCCTGATCGCCCTGTTTTCCATTGGGATTATTCTGGGAGGACTCGCGTTATCCCTGGCCGAAGGGGAGATGGCCGCGCCGCTCCCGACCACCCATTCGTTGTCACCACCCTCCCCAATCTTTTCATCTTTCACGCCGCCGGCCGAGGTCACATCCAATCCTGCGCCGATTATCGAAACCCCCACTATGCCGCCTGCACCGACGAATCAACCACCGCCTCGCACGTCCATTCCCTGCGGCCCGCCGGGCGGTTGGATCCGCTACACGATCTTGAAAGGCGATACGCTCTACAGCCTGGCGCAATACTATCAGGTCACGGTCAAGGAATTACAGCGGGCGAACTGCATGGGCAGCTTGACCAGCCTCTACACCGGTCGCCAGATCTACGTGCCGAACAAGCCGACGCGCACGCCCTCGCCGACGCCCACCTCGACTTCGACCGTCACCCTCACCCCTTCAGCCACGCCAACGGCATCTGACACCCCCACACCCACGACGCCTCCCACAGAGACATCCACACACACCCCTGCGCCGACTGACACTCCCACACTCACGCCCTGATCATAGTATTACTCTTGAAAAATTATCACAATCGCACTTCGGCAGGCTCAGGGGCTTACCCCAAAAGTTGGACCGATTTTTCCGGTTTTATTGTGACGACTGACC
>JASEHI010000100.1 GCA_030018695.1 Anaerolineales bacterium | reverse complement strand
GCTCATTCGTGGATGGTTGGCGGCTCAAACCACAAAATAAATCAGAACCAGAAATTCTCGGCAGGAACCGGCGGTTAACGGCATACGCAGAAAAGCAATGACGGTTGCAAAAAACGTAGGGCAGGATTTGATCCCGCCTCTTAGCGGTGGGAATGGATTCCCGCCCTACGAGGTTACCACTCAGCCCCGTGTCATTGCGAGCGGAGCGAAGCAATCCCCAAAGTACTGTGGAGATTGCTTCGTCGGGTCTCGGTACGGCGGCGATGGTCGAGTAGTCCGAAGGACGTATCGAGACCCGCCGCCTACTCGACCCTCCTCGCAATGACAGGTTTTTGGGATTATAACATGTGTTAGAATCGGGAGAGCCGGGGACGCCGACCCCGGCCCTCTTGTGAAAGGAGGAGAAGAGAAATCACCTTACGCTCCAATATTACCATTTCGGTCTTTTTGGTGCTTGACGCTTGGCCTACGCTTACCCTACGCTTGTCTGACAATTCTGTAATGGAAAAATAAGCCCGGCACGGAGAAATTATGGCCTCTTTGGCAATTGAAACGGAAAACCTGGGGCGGATTTATAAAATACGGGGCAGCAAAAAAGAAAAGAAAATCCGCAAGGAACTGGTCGCCCTGCAGGATGTAAACATACAGATCGAACAGGGTGAACTCTTCGGACTGCTCGGCCCGAACGGCGCCGGAAAGACGACGTTGATAAAAATCCTGGTCACGCTGCTCGCCCCGACCTCGGGCTGGGCGCGCGTCGCCGGGCAGGATGTGACCCGTGAGCCGCAGAAAGTGCGCCCGCTCATTAACATGGTCTCCGGCGGCGAATCCTCGGGCTACGGCCTGCTGACCGTGCGCGAGAACTTGTGGATGTTCTCGCAGTTCTACGGCCTGCCCTCGAAGGAAGCCAACCAGCGCATCGAACAATTGATGACCATGGTTGGCATGGCCGACCGGCTCCATACGAAATCCTCCGACCTTTCGACCGGCCTGCGCCAGAAGATGAACATCGTGCGCGGCTTCCTGACTGATCCGCAGGTGCTCTTCCTCGATGAGCCGACCCTCGGCCTGGACGTGGGCGCCTCGCGCGATGTGCGCAAGTTCATCCTCGAATGGCTGAAAGCCGATAAAACCCGCACCCTGCTGCTGACCACGCACTACATGGTCGAGGCCGACGATTTGTGCGACCGCGTCGCCATCATCAACAAGGGCCGCGTGCTGGCCTGCGACACTCCCGCGGCGCTCAAGCAGAGACTCCAGCGCGAGGTCCTGTTCGAGATCGAGACCAGTCCGCTGAACGGGTTGACCGCTCCAGCATTGGAGGCGCTGCCCGAGGTCAAGACCGCCACGCTGGCCGAGATCGAAGGCGGCGCACGTCTTAACTTGGCGCTGGTTTCAGAAGCCGCGCTGGCGGGTGTCATCAACATCCTGACGCAGAAGAATGTCAGGATCATGCACTTGAGCAAGCGCGAGCCGACGCTGGAGGATGTGTTCGTGGAATTGGTCGGGCGCAGCATGGCCGAGGTCGAGGAGGGAGGCGAGAATGGATAAAGCCGACCGTAGACCGCAGACGATGGACGATGGCTTGTTGTCCACTGTCCACCGTCCATCGTCGCCGAAGGCAACCGGCTGGCGGCTGTTCCTAAAGACCATCATTGCACGTGCCTATCCGCGCGTCATCGGGCAGCAGCGGGATACCTCGTGGATGCTGTTCGATATGCTGATGCCGATGGGCGGAGTCATCGCTTACGTGCTGGTCTACCGCGCCATCGGCGCGCCGGAGGAATACGTCGGCTTCGTGGTGATGGGCGGGGCGATGACTGCTTTTTGGTTGAACATCCTGTGGAGCATGTCCAGCCAGTTGTATTGGGAGAAAGAGACCGGCAACCTGGCGTTGTATATCATGTCGCCCAACTCGATGATGGCTGTCCTGCTCGGCATGGCGCTGGGCGGGATGCTCGCCACCACCCTGCGCGCCCTGGTCGTGACAATCCTCGGCTCGTTGATTTTCCACGTCCAGTACGAGGTGGTCAGTTTTTTGCAGTTGTTCACCGTCTTTCTTCTGGCAATGGTCGCCCTGTACGGGATGGGCATGATGCTGGCCTCGCTGTTCCTTCTGCTCGGACGCGAAGCCTGGCACATGGCGAACCTGGCGCAGGAACCCATTTACCTGGTTTCGGGTTTCTATTTCCCGATCAAATCCTTCCCCTTCTGGGTGGCGGCCGCCGCCTCGATCATCCCGCTGACCCTGGGGATGGACGCCATGCGCCAGTTGGTTTTCCCCTCCGGCGTCAGCCTCGGCTTCCTGACCGTGAGCACCGAAATTGGCATCCTGCTGGTGTTATCGGCGGTCTTCATCGTCGCGGCAAAATTGCTGCTGGCGCACATGGAAAAACTGGCGATCCGCGAGGGAAGGCTGACGGAGAGTAGAAGGTAGTCTCATAGTCTGATAGTCGAATGGTCTGATGGTCTTGTAGTCTCTGTGAATCGCAGATTCGAGATTTATCCGCAGGTGGGGCGCACCTCGATTCGTGGTTTTCCGAGTCTGGCAAAATGGAAAGTAGAGTGGTGAATTATGGCTGTCGCAACGCACAACCCGCACCCCGCAACTCCTGATTCGCAATTTGTAATTCGTATCTCTGAATCCTGGCGTTCTTTCAAAATGGCTACCTGGCTCGGCTGGCAGATCGAGTCGAACTGGACTGACCCATTTCTCTTTGCGGTCTATTCGATCGTCAAGCCGCTGGCCGGCGCGTCCATTTTGGTGGTAATGTACGGCATCATCACGCACGGCAACTTCTCCAATCCGATGTTCCCGTACATCTATCTCGGCAACGCTTTTTACATCTACGTCGGGGCGGTGATGACCGGCGTCTCGTGGGCAGTGGTGGACGACCGCGAGCATTACAAGACGCTCAAATACATGTACATCGCCCCCATCCGCATTCCGCTCTACCTGCTCGGACGCGGGGTGGCGCGCTTCGTCACCGGCTCGATTGCGGTCTTCATCACGGTCATGGCGGGAGTGCTGTTCCTCCACGTCCCGCTCGACCCACTGCAAGCGAACTGGCCGCTTTTTTTCCTGACGCTCTTTCTCGGCGTCATCATGCTGGCGTTGATGGGACTGCTGCTGGCCGGCGTGACCCTGCTCATTGTCCGGCATGAGGGCTTCATCGGCGAGGCGACCGCCGGGGCGCTGTACATCTTCAGCGGCGCGGTCTTTCCGCTGGACGTGCTTCCAGCCTGGCTGAGGCCGGTCGGTTTCGCCATGCCGACGACGTATTGGCTGGAACTGCTGCGCCGTTCGCTGGTGGGCGGGGTGGCGCAGGCCTTCCCGACCCTGTCCGGATTCAGCAACCTGCAACTGCTCGGCATCCTGCTCGGACTGAGCATCCTCTTCGGCGTGCTGGGAGTCTTCGTTTTCCGCCGCTGCGACTGGATTGCACGCGAGAAGGGCCTGATTGACCGGACGACGAATTATTAGAGAGTCGAGAGTAGTGAGTAGAGAGCGGTGCGTCGAGCTTGTCGAGACGTAGTCAGCAAGGAGGCTGATATGAGCAAGCAGTTGCCATTTTACATCGGCGAGGTTGGCGCGACACCGCTCGGTAAGCTCTGGCTGGCGACCTCTGAACTCGGGCTGGTCGCGGTGGAATGGAGCCAATCCCAGGTTGAATTCGAGGCGTATCTCGCCAAACGCTTCAAGCGGGCTGTGGAGCACAACCCCGACAAAGTGAGAGAGGCAGCCAGAGAACTAAGCGAATACCTGACCGGCAATCTTCGCCAATTTACCCTTCCGATTGACTGGTCGGTCATGCGGCCTTTTCAACAAGCCGCGCTCCAGGCGACCTTCGCCATCCCTTACGGCGAGACGCGCACCTACGGCGAGATTGCCCGTCAAATCGGCAGGCCGCGCGCCGCACGCGCTGTCGGCCGCGCCCAGGCGACCAATCCCATGCCGCTGGTCATCCCTTGTCACCGCGTCATCGGCGCGGACGGCAAACTGCACGGTTACGGCGGCGGGGAGGGGCTGCCGACAAAGGAATGGCTGCTGAAGATGGAAGGAGCGGTGATAGCCTGAAACCCAAACACTGGCTCGTCTTCATCCTGCTCGGTGTAGTGTGGAGTTCATCCTTTCTTTGGATCAAGATCGCCGTGCAAGAGATCGGTCCGTTCACGCTGGTTGGTTTCCGCGTCTTATTTGGTCTGGTCGCTACGCTGGCTATCGCCGCCTTCACCCGTTCGCAATGGCCGCGCGAGCGTGCCACGTGGCTGATGTTGATGCTGCTCGGCATCACCAACACCGCTGTGCCCTTTGTGCTGATTTCGTGGGGCGAGATTTATATTGACTCGGCGGTAGCCTCCATTCTGAACAGCACTACACCACTCTTTACCATCCTCATTGCGCATTACTTCCTGCACGACGACAAGATGAGCCTCCCGAAGGTACTCGGCTTGCTCCTCGGCTTCATTGGCGTGCTCATCCTCCTAAGCGAGGATCTGATCGCCGCGTCCCACGCTTCTGTGCTGGGGCAGGCCGCGGTGCTGATCGCCTCGCTTTTCTATGCCGGCAGTTCAGTCTTCGCGCGCCGCAAGACGCAGGATACTCCGCCCTCCATCCGCGTTGCCATCCCCTTTCTGGCTGTCAACCTGGTGGTCTGGCCGCTGGCGCCCATTGCTGATGGCGTCGGCTTTGCCCTGCCGCAGTTGCCCATCACCTGGGTGGCACTGCTCTGGCTGGGCCTGCTCGGCTCGTGCGCTGCGCTGCTGATGTGGTATTATCTGCTCCACGAGATTGGCCCAACCCGCACCACGCTGGTCACCTACACTTTTCCGCTCGGCGGCGTGATTTTGGGCGTCGTCTTTCTCAACGAGCAATTGACCTGGCAACTGGCCGTCGGCGCGCTGCTCATTATTTCAAGCCTTGCCGTGGTCAACTGGCAACCCAAACTCGCTCTTCACTGATCACTGATCACTGTTTACTGATGACTGACTTTCGCTCCGGTTTCGTCGCCGTGATTGGCAAGCCCAACGTGGGCAAGTCCACGCTGATCAACGCCCTGCTCGGGCAGAAGATCGCGCCGGTCTCACCGCGCCCGCAGACCACGCGGCGGCGGCAACTGGGCATCCTGACCCTGCCGGATGCCCAAATCGTCTTTGTGGATACGCCCGGCATTCACACCCCGCGCCATAAACTGGGCGAGTTTTTCAATCAGGAAGCCCAAGAGGCCCTCGACGGCGTGGACGTTGTCTTATTTCTGGTGGACGCCAACGTTGAGCCGGAAGACGACGACCGGCGCATCGCCGCGCTGCTGTCTGCGCTGCGACGCCGTGACAACGAATGCAAACCGACCGTCATCCTGGCGCTCAACAAAATAGACCTGCTCGCTTCGACTGTCGCTTCGACAGGCTCAGCGCGGCGGCTCAGCGCAAGCCCCGCCGACGCGCTGCCCGCCCGCCGCGCCGCATACGCCGAACTCGCGCCGCACGCCGAAGCGACCGCCATCTCCGCCACGCGCGGGGATGGCCGCGCTGATTTGCTCCAGTTGCTGATTTCCCATCTCCCCGTTCGTCCGCCCGAATTCCCCGAAGAACAGGTCACTGATCTATACGAGCGTGAGATTGCCGCCGAACTCATTCGCGAGGCCGCATTGGTCTTTCTTCGCGATGAAGTCCCCCACAGCCTGGCCGTCCGCATGGACGAATTCACCGAACGCGGTGAGGCGGGCGCATACATCCATGCCACGCTATTCGTCGAGAAGGTCTCACAAAAGGGCATCGTCATCAGCGAGGGAGGGGCGATGCTGAAAAAGATCGGTTCAGCCGCGCGCAAGGAGATCGAGGCGATGAGCGGGCGCAAGGTCTTTCTCGAATTGCGCGTCAAAGTCGCCAAAGATTGGCGTGACGACGAGGCCGCGTTGCGCCGCTTCGGGTATAAGATCAAGAAACGGTAATTTCGTAGGGGCGACCTTTACGGTCGCCCTGGACGGGGACACCGTTCGTGCCGCGAACACCGGCGGCATCAGCGAAGCGACGCGTAGCGTGTGGATGCCGGTGCGAGACGGCAGCGAAGCGACGCGTAGCGTGTGGACGCCGGTGCGAGACGGCAAGCCCCGCCCCTACGTGTATGGAGGCAGAAAATGATCTACACACTCGTTCTCACCTTGATTTTCGCCGCGCTGGATTGGCTGGCAGTGACGATCTGGCGCAAGTGGAAGATATTGGAATATATCGCCAAGCCGCTCACACTGGTCACGCTGACGGTGGGTTTTGCGCTCGTCACCCGACTCGAAGGCATTGCCCTGTGGTTCGGGCTGGGGCTGCTGCTCTCGCTGGCCGGCGATATTTTCCTCATGCTGCCGCGCGAACAGTTCATTGCAGGGCTGGTCGCCTTCCTGCTGGCGCACGTGGCTTACATCATCGGCCTCACCGCAGGGATGACCGCGCTGCCGACCCTCTGGGCGGGGATGTTGATCATCGTCTTGGGAGTGGGCCTGACGCGGGTGATGAAGCCAATCATCGGCGGGTTGAAGGCCAAAGGGCTGACGCGGCTCGTGATGCCTGTGCAGGTCTACGGGCTGGTCATTACCGCGATGCTCTTCACGGCCATGTTGACCGTCTACCGGGTGGAGTGGAATGCCTCGGCTGCCGCCCTCGTCAGCGCGGGGGCCTTCCTGTTCTACCTCTCGGATATCATCCTCGCCTGGCACCGCTTCGTCAACCCAATCAAGAATGGCCGCGTGATGAACATGGTCACCTATCACCTCGGCCAGATGTTGCTGGCGACAGGGGTGATCTTTCAGGTGGTGATGTAAAGAAAGGCCGAAACCCCTCCCCCAGCGCCTCGTGCGCCGCGCCGACCACCATAAATGCCTGCGCACCCGAGTCGTGGACGAGGGCCTTCAACTGTGTCACTTCCGAACGCGTCACCACCACATACAGCACTGGCCGCGCCGCGCCGGTGTATCCGCTCGTGCCGGGGAGGATGGTCACGCCGCGCTCCATTTCGGCCGTTCTTCACGGAGATGGATACCGGCAAGCGACTCGATAATCCCAATCACCGCCGAGTTATCCAATTCACCCATGTCGTTCTGGAGCATGGCGTTGTAGAGTTGCGCGTCCACCGCCGCGGAGGGGAGTGGAATGCCGTATTCGCGCGCGGTTTCCAGGATTATGTTCAGGTCTTTGGCCTGCATGTAAGCCTTGAAGCCCGGCGCACGGTTGCCGGAAAACAGGCGCGGCGGCTTGACATCCAGCGTCCAGCATTGCGCCGCGCCGCCCTTGATCGCCGCGACCACCTTCTGTGGGTCTACGCCGGACTTCTGGGCGAAAATCAACAGTTCGCCCATCGCGACCATCTGCGCCGCGACCATGATCTGGTTGGCGGCTTTGGCCACCTGCCCCGCCCCCGCTTCGCCGACATGCGTGACCGTCTTGCCCATCGCCAGGAAGACCGGCATCACTTTATCCAACGCCTCAGCCGGCCCACCGACCATGATGGCGAGTGTTCCGTTGCGCGCCCCAACATCCCCGCCGGAGACGGGCGCATCCAGCATCAATATGCCTTTCCCGGCCAGTTTGGCTGCGATCATCCGCGCCGAGGCCGGTTTGATGGTCGAGTTATCCACGAAGATCAGGCCGGGGTGCGCGCCGGCGATGATGCCGTTTTCGCCCAAAACCACCTTCTCCACATCCGGCGTATCTGGCAGGTTGGTGAAGACCACCTCCACCTGGGCAGCAACTTCGGCGGGCGAAGCCGCAGGTACCGCGCCCTCGGCAGCCAGTTCGTCCACCGCGCCGCGCGAGCGGTCATGTACCACGAGCGGGAATCCGGCTATTAAGATATGGGTGCATCTCTGGAATTGTGACTGAACGATAATTTATTGGCTAAAAACCACCCAGAAACTAAGGAAAATTGGTTCGATGCCCGTGTTTTGTCCTTTTCTGACGACAGGGGCTGAACGGACCGGAAATCGGTGGGAGAAAGGCTCACCATAAAAGGAAGTTTTTAGCCCAAAGTGGGAGAATGGCATCATTTTTACACCATTTTTGGCTTAAACGGGCTCACAATTTGAGAGATGCCCCCAAATGATATAAAGTCGACAGATGCGACGCATGGTGTTAAGGCATAAACCATGCCGAGGGCATTGGGGTCGTTGGAGTAGAAGTAGGGGTTCTGAAAACAATAACTGGCACGGTTCAGCTTTTGGGAAGATGACCTTTACAATTTCCTGTACTAATTCTC